>NZ_SGSW01000051.1:0-22800 GCF_004209125.1 Acinetobacter sp. WCHAc060033
CTTGTCTTTGTCATTAGTTACTAAGTTGTCGACAATTTCATTATGGCGAATATAATTTTCATCAATAAGCGCATTGATAGATGATGTTAGTTTGTTAAATAAGAAATTAAACCACTGTCGCGCAGGTTTTAAATTTACAGGGAATCCTGCTTCTTGATCTAATCCTTCTGTATTTTTTTGCCCTGTTTTTGCAAATTCAACAATTTTTTCTACTGCCATTTTTAAGCACTCTCAATAATTAATGAAACGCCCGCAGGCAATGGGAAAAAAAGCTGCACAAGAATTTTGTCAGCATGAGATTCTCTTGTTAAAAATTTAAAAGTCACAGACATGTCTCTATTATCAGTCACTTTGAATTGATCGTGATTGAGCACAAGTTTAAAAATCTCTTTCGTTTGATCAATATTTCCTGTACTTACATTTTTAAGAATTTTTGCCTTAATTAAATTTCTTAAAAATTGCCCTTTTGGGGTTAGACCGCCTGTTCCCGACTGCCCTGATTCACGAAAATAACCACCCACATTTGGATCATCTGTTTCACCAAACGTCAGTGCATTTTCTTGATCAATAAAACCAAAATATTCAAGCTGTGCTGCACCAGGAATAATTAACGGCGTTCCAGTCCAGCGCGCTAAAGTTTCAAGATATGGATCTGTTGCAGTATCAACATCGTAATGGCCATGCAAGTTATTCAAAAAATTAAAGCAGTCAACTAACGGGGAATTGACTGCTTCAATCATTGCAATAAATTTTTGTTTAGAACGATGCTGACTGGTAATTAACTTTTTATAATCCCCAATCGTTTTATCATCCACTTGTCACCTCGATTTGAATTAAAGATGGATCACAAAAGGCTACGCAACCAAATGGCAAAATATAATCATTCATATATTCAACGTTGTTGGCCACAATAATGATTGAAGAAACCTCATAGGTTTGGCTTTGTTCTGCACCATAGAGATTGGCAGCACCAATTAATTTATTTTGCGTAATCTTGTCACCAATATCTAAAGCATTGACATACTCAGCGAGCAACTTACGAATAGAGTCTGCTGTATCTGCGCTATAAGATTCATTTGTTGTGATTTGAAGCTTGAAATTGATGTTGACTACATCTGGACGATATAGCTTGATCGTTTCTGCATCACCGTAAACATTGACTACTGTAATGCTTGTATTTCCGTATAGAGCGCAACCCATAGACTTGTATTTATGAATTAAATTACCAATCGCTTGTGAATCACCACCGTAGGCAATCACACAAAGCGATTTAGGCGGTAATCCGTTTGCATCTGCGATAGTTTGCTTATTTTCAAAATACTTACATCGAGTGACATTCGGCAAATCAAGAATAGCCCCTCGCAATCCTTCAGGCATTGATTGAGATGGAATAGCCACTGATAAAGCTTGGCGTTGTCTCAGTCTTGCATTGGTTTCAGCATCTTGACCTATAGATGACGAGTTCTGATTATTTACGCTTTGCCAACCACGTGTAGGGTTCAAGATTGTTTTTATTGTATTTGCAGATGCTAAAACTGCGCCTGCATTCTCAGCGATTGCAGAAACAACGATAGAGCCTGACTGCGGTATAGTGATGTTCGAAGGTAATATCCACTTATTGTTATTGGTGTCGCCAACAATTCCCGCTTTGATTAGTGTTCCTGATACTCCTGATATTGTCACATCTACAGTGGAGAATGTTGCTAAAGCCCGTGTGATGCCATTAATTTTGACATTGCGTGTTAATGCTTCTGTATCCGCAGTTTTAGGACTAAATGAATTATAGGTTTTAACACAGACTGCATTTACATCATTAAAAGCTAAAGATAGTACCCCCAAAAACTGACCGTCTAAACTATCATTTTCTAGATATACATCATTGCCATATATATTCCTGTACTGCTGTTTGAAATACGCAAGGATCTGATCATAAGTCGGCGCACTTATGCCATTTTCATTAATTACAGGTGCTATTGTTGTTAGTGCCATTAGTCATAAGCTCCTGTTACTGTTGTTTGGCCATAAATGGTATTCACGGTCATTGATACGGTTAGGCGTCTAGTTTCATGGTCGAGTGAGCTTTGAAACGACTCTATTGAAGTCACTCCGTAGGTTTCTAAAACACGCTGACGCAAGGTCAATTCATATAAGTTTTTAGACTGTTTTCCTAATATGGCTTGTGACCATCCAGTGCCGTCTGAGGTATCAGCAAACCATTCTCCTATCCACAACTTGAGCCGTGTTTCTATTGCTTGGGCAATGGCTTCAGCACTATCTATATGAAAATCATTTAGACCTGATCCAAAGCTGTAATCACCCTGTTCATCTTGTTTTCTATAGCGCATAAAAAAAGACGCTTTCGCTCCCCCTGTATTTGGTTTTATTTGTTATTGCGGTGTTCCAGAAGTATCACTACCGGACTTGACCCCACCATGTTTATGACTAAATAAACTGATCGCTTTGGCAAATACATCTGAAAGGGATTTGATAATACCTGTTACTGTCAAACTTTTATTCATTTCCACATCACAATGAAAAACAGCTTTTGAGCCCAGAAAGTGAATTTCTCCACTTGGCGTGATTTGAATTTTGCAAGTATTCGCATCGTTGCGAATTTCTAGGTTTTCAGTAGAAATGTTGCTGATTTTTTTTGTTTGTGATTGTGGTTTAAAGAATGCAAATCCATCAGATAAGTCGTGTTTGCGTGTATCAAATGGATTCTGAATTCCACCTGATTGCCACCACAAATCAATATTTCGATCTGCAAATGAAACTAAGCATTCATCACCCTTATCGATTGGATGGGTAATCGTGAATCCACCAGCGCACGGAAACATTACTGGAACATCCTGAATAACAGGAAGCTCAACTGTTTCAATGTCACCTGCTTCAGTGCGAATTGGGATTTTAATCAAGGGTTGTACATTGACTGTAACCGCATCCGAATTATAACTATCAACCTCACAAGGTAATGCTGTCCAAAAATTTGCTAACTCAGCTCTAATGGAGTCTTGTATGATGGATAGTTGATCGGGTGCAAGCTCATTAAAACTCAACGCCATTAACTTACCCCTTCTGTTTGAGATGGTCGCCAATTTTCATCTACAGCATCAACCGTGATGCCAGTTTTTGGCACTACCGCATCAATTCCTATACAGACTAAATCGGTGTACCAATCATTACCCCTTGTATCGCCATGATGTTCTACAGATCGGATGAGAAACAGCCCCCCTGCATTGGTAGCCATTCTGGGATCCTTTTGCGGTTGATCTACCTCTTGGCCACCATAGGAAATATCGTACCCCTCAGTTTGTAAATTGGTCATTTCGACTTGAACACGTCCGCCCCACTTCATTTTAGGATTCAACAAGCAAGAAACCTTTAGCCCCTCACTTGTTAATTGTGGCATCCCTACCATCCCCGTTGTAGGCGTAAGCACTTGAACAGGTACTGGTGTATATCCAATCACTGGCGCAATGCTTAATGTGTCATCTGAGAAGTCTATAAGCATGTTATTTTCTTCATAGAGCTGACGTAAATTCTGTTCTAACGATCCAAAAAACACACGCCCACGTGGATATTGCTGTTGACGAAGATCCACTAAATCACCATTTTCAATTCCTTGTTTATTTGCCTCAGCAATTAAAATTTTGCCCGTGTCATCAATCGTAGTACCTGCAGGTACGCATTGATTCACTAAGGCAGCATTTTTTAATCTGTCACCACTTTGGGCAAGAATACATAGCCAAGTATCAGTAGGATTATCTCGTCCACGGCGATATTGAAAAACCCGACCTTTGAAAACGATTTCTAAAGGGCCAAGCATGTATCCACTTTCAAAAATTAAAGTAGTTTCAATACGTTCATTGTTCATTCCAGCTAAGCGATTCATTGTAGATTCACTTAGATTGTAAATATAAAATTCCGCAGCTTTCGGTGTTGAAGTGGTCGCCTGTCCAATGTGAAATACAATTTTAAAGTCGGATAGATCTAGCGCTTCAGGTTGACCATTATTAATTTGCACAGTTAATTTACACTTACGGTCCCATAGTAATGTCATGATGGATCACTCCAATACAACTGGATTTTTGAACCCA
This sequence comes from Acinetobacter sp. WCHAc060033, assembly GCF_004209125.1. NCBI lineage: Bacteria > Pseudomonadati > Pseudomonadota > Gammaproteobacteria > Moraxellales > Moraxellaceae > Acinetobacter > Acinetobacter sp. WCHAc060033. The sequence goes on from NZ_SGSW01000051.1 coordinate 4,098, forward strand.
AATCATAAAACTCTTGCGACTCATCTTTATTTGAATTGGTTACAAAGAGTGAGCCTTTGATTAAGTGTTGATGTTGCTCAAGTAAATCTAGATTTGGATTCATGGCCAAACCCGAAATAATCGGATTTTCAGAACCGTCCATTACATCCAAGTACCAACAATTTAATCGATAAATAAGTTGCAATTTATAGGTGATTTTATTGAGCTGAACAGCGAACTTTTGATTTCCAATACCTAAAGTGATTTTATATAAGCCCATAATTAATTCCCAAAAATACCAGTAGCAATCTTGCTCAAAGTTGATTCATTTACTGGTGTCGCTTGAACCGTACCGCCATTGGAGACGCCTGCAGTAGTCGCTGGATTAGTTTGGTTATCAAGTAAAACAATTGTTTCAGATGATTGAACTAAGAATACTTTTTTAAGCGTCATTTCGATCATCAAGACATTTTCTGTTTGTAAATCTGTTGTGCATCCAAGCGACTTGATTAACATATTGGTGTAAAGACGTTTACCTGTAGAAATTACCAAAAGTTGCTTTAAGTTTTGAAGCTGTTGCAGTGTTTCATAAACAGCAACTAGGCCAGTGGTTTCTGATAGAAGCGAATCACCTACTAATCCATTTAACTTGCCTGCACTTTCTGACCAACCGACCTTAATTGTTACTTCAGGAGGCTCTTTATATGCATGGTCAGACATAGGCGAACCGACTTCTGTTGGATGCTCAGTAATTTGCAGTTCGTCTTTGTGCTTTTCCTCAATCGTCACATCAGCGAAAAGCCCCATTATGGTACGTCCACGACCTGCAAGCAAAAGTGAACCTGCAATTTCAGATAAAGGTGATGCAGCAACAGTACTTAAAGCAGTATTTAAGATCGAGTTTATTGACATATTTCACCTATAAAAAAACCACCTTTCGGTGGCTACTTAAAAATTATAATTTACGTTTTTGGTTTTAGGACTCTAAAAATAGCAATAGGTGTCATGCCATATGCTTCATTCTCTCTACCAAACATTTTCATCATCTCAGACATTGCAGATTTAAATTGCTCCATTTCTCCGTTACTAGGCAAAGTGATATTGCTTGAATCCAGCGAGTTTGGAATAGCATCCAAAATGCCAAGCACATACCACTTTCCAGCAAGCTTTTCACCGTGTTTAAAATTTATGTCATGAATAACAGTAGACATATCCTCGCGCGATAAGCTCATCCAAACCTGAACTAGTTGATCACCTTCAGATGGCACAAACAGATTGCAGCTTAAAGCAAATGGAACATTCTTCATAAAATCAACCAGTGGTGCAATCGTTGATTCTAGATTTTTCCTACGTTCCTTATGCGCAGCTGTTGTGTTTGGCATACTATTCATCATGAACTTTATTGTAGGGTCAATGACACCCTTCATTACTTCAATATCTGTAATATTTAAATAGCCTTCAGCTAAAACTAAATTACCCAGATTACTTGGATCTAATTCTCTTTGAATAAATCCCAGCTCATCTAGTTTATTTATCATTTCACGCGGCATTGTAGGCATGCCATCATACAGATGTTCAGATGTTGTATTTACTGTGTGATCATTCCCCATTTTTCCGCCAGTTACAGTAGGTAAACCTACAGTAGCTTCTAGCTTACGAGTATCACCAATTTGACTAGTACTTTTTAATGTATTTAGTGAACCCATGCCATTAAGCTGAGCATAGAATGATTTTATCTTTGGGTTATCAATGTAAAAAAAATCAAAGATTGATTTGATGTCTTGTGAGTCTTGCGCCACGATTTATCTGCTCCTCAGCTTTTTTTCTATGTTCATTATACTGAGATGCACTTTCCTGCATAGCTTTTTTGTAAGCTTCAGCAGCTTCTGTCAAAACCTTAGCAGCTTCATTAAATTGTTCATTTTGCTTATGGTTTCCAAATTTAAACGAAAAGTTCATGCGAAACCTCCTTAGATAAAACACCCAGATTCTAAGTATCTAGAATTAGTTCCATATGATCATAACGACTCACTATTTCTTGGTCAAATAATATATTGTGTGTTTTTAACACACATTGAGCAAAATGCATTGAAAAGAGTAATGATCAAAACGATACTCTAAGTATTAAGACTACTATTCGAGAATCAGACCAATGAAAAAATTACTACTCTTACTTACCCTTTTAGTTAGTGGTGGAGCTTGGGCGGATTGTTCAAATATAGATTCCTCTACCGATAAAAGAGAATGCTATCAACAAAAACTGAAATTTGCAGATCAAAAGTTACTATCTACTTATCAAGAAAGTTTAAGAATGACTTCTTCTGAAAGCAAACAAAAGCTTATAAAAGCACAACGTCTTTGGGTGCAGTATAAAGAAGCAGACTGTTTGTATGATGCAAGCAGAATAGATGATAGAACAGGGTTTACATCTAATCAACTTGCATGCCTTATAAAAAAATCGACCACACGTGAACAAGAATTGAAAGATAGATTAGGCGATAATTAGAGTACGTTTACACCAAAATAGCCTTCGCATTTCTTGCCATAACTGTCATTGAATTTTCTTGCTGACGCTTTACAGCGTTAGCTGATTCAATAGGTTCTTTCGCCCCATTAATCGTCATATCAGTCTTAAATTCTTGATGAATGGTAACTTTAGAAGCACTCATTCTTGAATTTACGTTATTGATGTGTGACTTGTCTGGATTCCCTGAAGGTGGTGAAAAATTCTTAATAACTCCATTAGTTTTGATAGAGTTAGCACCAGTATTAACAGGAATTTCCCTTGTCCAACTATTGCTTAACTTAAGTGCATCTTTCATTTCAGCTTCATATCGTTTTCGCCCTCTCTCATGATAAGCAGTTCGTCCTTTATAAATCGCCCTAATTTGCTCTTGAGGACTTAATAGTGAAATATCTTTACCAACCTGTCTTTTGATTTTTGGTAATAAATATTTAACAACACCACCATGCTGAATTGAGCTACTAAAGATAGCTTCCTGAACACCTCTGTTTTTTAAGTTAAATCCAGATTTTGCGTATGCTTGCTTGGCGGGCTCGAACCAAATTTTCGCAGCGCTTTTATTTTGAGCTTTCTCAAAACCTACCGGATCTGATTTAGCCAGTTCTTTCCATTTTTTATTAAAGGAATCTGTACCTGGTCTCAGTCCTTCAAAATGCTTGGCTATTTGTGGATTATCTTTAAAAAATGTAGCCAATCCCCCTTTAGCACTATTAAATTGAAATTTACCATAAGCCCATCCAGCAGGTTTTCCATTCTGATCTACATCTTTATTAGCGCTACCAATTTTACCCTCATATTTTGCTGAGACCGTTCCTAACTCTTCATGAATATCGGAATTGATATTTGCACTTTCCTTAACCACATTCTGAGCCATCGTAGCCACACTCACCACAGCATCAACCCCTTTTTGAGTAATATTTTCAATCTTATTGGTGAAACTTGTCTGATTGGGTTGTGTTGGTGATTTAATTGGTTGCGCTGTATTTGGCTGAGGTGCTGTTTCAGCAAATTTCGCTAACGCTTTTTTATCCTTAGGTGTTTCAGTTTTCGAATAACCTATTTCGCCACGTTCACGCTGTTCTACACGAATTTGAGCATCTTTGTTGCCTAGTGAGGCAAGACCTTGATCCACCCATCCGAATGCTTTATCAATACCTACCGCAAGATTGTTAGGAGGAGGAGTGTCTCTATCTTCATTAGGTTTTGGGTCTGCTAATTCATTTAAGCCGTTCTTAGCGGTATCAACCACGTCTTTAATGGCTTCAACGGGATCTGAAACAATCTTCTGAACAAAGTTAATAACATTGTCTTTGATCTTATTCAGCATTGCTAAGAAATCTTTAATCTTACTAATAATTTTATCAATGCCATTTGTCCACTTGGACCAGTCGAATAATGACTTTCCACCCTCTTTCCATGTCTTATAGTCATCCCATAGTAAGGCTAATGCAGAAGCTAAAGCCAAAATAATGCCTATTGGTGAGGCAAGAAAAGCTAAACGGAATAGTTTTAATACACCAATAAAACTTTTTATCATTGGGATGAATTTAAAAACCATGCCGAAAGCTTTAATAAATCCACCAAATACCAGAATCAGCATACCAAATCGCAGACCAACGCCTAGCATTTGCTTAATTTCAGGATTCAACTGACTAAATGCTGATATTCCTGCCATGATCAATTGATTGAGTAAGCGCAAGACTGGAATAAGAGCCTTGCCTGCTTGCATAACAATGACTTGAAAACCTGTCTTAGTCATCATTGTTAGATCACGATACTCGGTCATGAATTCATTGCCAGATTTAGCAAGATCATCATTCATACCAAGTTCTTTTTGAATATTTTGGTACTTCTCCATGTTGGCCATGAATTTACCATCACGCATAGCCAGTAATGTATTTTGATCAATACCTAATGAGTTGGCATATGCATTCGCTTGGTACGCTGGCATTTGAGAAAGCACACCACTAAGGTCTTTCATGACTTCGACACGATCTCGCATCTCACCATTTGCGTTACGCGTATCTACACCTAAGCTTTTAATTTGGCTTTCATAACCAGGGGAGTTACGTATCTTTTCAGCGAGAGATTCTAATGAGCCTATTGCCCCTTCAGCATTTCCACCTAATTGAGCAATCGCATTACCATAAGCATTAATATTATTGGCACTTGCACCAATACGTTGAGATGAAAAGTAGAGCTTATCTAATTCACTCGCAGTTTGACGTACAGCAGCAACCGCACCTGTCGCTAAGGCAAGCAATGCGCCTTTTAGTGCGACAGCCTTTAACTCAACGCCTTTCATGGCATCTTGCATTTGCCCCAGACCGCTATTATCAGTCTGAAAACCTAATGCAACCATGAAGTTGCGAATTACACCTTCTTGTGCCATGAGATACCCTCTTTAACCAATGATGTTTTTGTAAGCCACGCCAAGTGCTGCTATTAATGCAGAAATTCCGAATAAAATTGCTGCAATGATTGCTGCATTTGCTAATTTGTTACCTGCTTTGTTAGCGCCTGATTCACTCATCTTCATCACTTTTGTGTTTCTTGTATTGAAAATATGCTTTGAGGAGTTGCGGTGATTGCCAAGCAAGTATGCAAGCAATTACAGCTAGTAACAAAAACACTAAACGCCACATAGAAATATCTGCTGTCATTTTTAACAACCCGTTTAAATTTGTGATAAAATCAGTCATGTAATATCTTTTCCTTTTGTTCTTAGTCGTTCAGATGGAAACAAAAAACCCAAGACTGCGAATCTTGGGTTTTTGCTTTTTATGATTATTGATTTTTAAATTTCAAAATCACATTTGATAAAGTTGTAAAATCGCTTAATACAACTTTTTTTTATTTTTCACGATCCCTTTCCCTTGCTTCTTCAATCAAATATTCATTGTCAGCAATCACATCCAAAGCATCATTCATTAAGGCAATTTCAGCTAAATCAATTTTGCCATTTTTCAGCGACTCAAATTTACACATGCCTTTGACGACTGGACGTAAAAGCCAATCCTCTTCATCTGGAAGATTTTTAAAATCTACGTGGACTGCGCTTGAATTGCTGATGCCTTCGTAAGCAGTCCTTGAATAAAATTTGATAAGCTGACACGGATTACAGCAACCACAAGCGGTAAAATTTGAGCCATATCTAGATCATCAAACATCATCGTTTGACCACGACAAACTATAGCTGAACCACGCTTAACAACAGCTAAACACTTGTAAATAATGTAATTCACATCGTCTTCTGGCATTTTTGCAAAAGCTTCCATGAATGGTTCTAAAGCCTGTGCCAGTGGCTCAAGGTTTTCAAGTTCGCCATTGCTTCCGCTTTCAATAGACTCAATTGTTTTCGATAAATCACCTTTGGCAACTTCGGTAATAATTGGCATAAGTGTAGGAATGACTGGTGCAATTTTTCGGGATACATGAAACTGATCGAGCGCATTTAAGCGCCCGATTGTGTAATCATGACCACCAACTGTGATGATCTCATTCATAGATTAATCCTATTCGTAAGTGCCGTACTTCATATCGACTTTGATTGAATCAAAAACCCACTCAACCATTGCCCCTGTTTTAGCGTTTGTATAATCGGGAATTTTCTTAAATGCACACTTTAAAGCTGTGTGGTTATCACCTGATCCAGAGTGGTTTAAAGTGATCGTATTCTTACCCCATTTACGAGTAATGCCTTTTTGAGCGTTGTAAATGTTGAGTAATTTTGCATTCGCAGATGATGTTTTAAGTAAGCGAATAGTGACTTGGCCCGAATTATCAGCATGCAAAGAATGCATACCTTCACCATCTGCACCAATCGTCATGGTATTTTTATCGCCCGCCATTGCGAATGTAATACCTTCTTCCGCAACTCCCGCGCCATAACCCAAATCAATAACACCATCGTCGCTCGTAAATGAGCATTGAGTGTCAATGAAACTATATGTGCTCATAATAACTCCTTAACGATTAACCGAAACAACAACATCAGCGAAGTGAATAGCACCTGCTAATTTTGCTGCAATTTGAAAGACTGGGGCTTTACGTGCTTCGCGTTCTGATTGAGCTTGATCATCAAGACTATTGGCATAGACATAAAAGCCTTTAGGTAGATAATCGCCTGTTTCTAATGCGCCAAAACTATCACCATTCCAGCGACCTTCGCCCATCAATCCATTTGTCATGCCTTGTTCACACGCGCGTTCAAGTACACCGCATTGACGATTCACGCCCACAGGTGTTTGAGGAATCTTGGTTGTACTGGTGTAATAAAGATTCCAAAGCGCAGTCTCTAAATGATTTTGCAGCCAATCCAAGCCGTGAATCTCATCAATAAATGAGCCGTCACACATAACACCTTCTTGCAAAATCGCTGTGTCATTGTTGTATTCGACAAATACATTACATTTTTTAGATGCCAATGCTTTGGCTTCACGTGTTTTTAGGTTTTCCGCAGCAATACCAGGTAGTTGTTTGAACTTCAGCGTAATTGTGCTGTTTGTCGCCATGAAATTGACCGTAAACATTCGCCCAAACAACGATGCTGCTGCATAAGCATTGTCTGAAGAAAAGATTGTGAACGTACGGCGACACCCCTTCTTAGCAAGTTTGAATGCTGTATCTGTTTCAGTTGTCAACACAGTATCCTCTTGCTGTGTTGTATAACCAAAAATACGCACTGGATCAGACGCTTCAATAAGGGAAGCCACAGAATCAACTTCAATATCAGTCAAATCAGCAGCAATGGTTAAGCCGTACCATTTAAGTGATTCCAAGCACTCATTAACTGCATCTTCAATCTTTTCAGCTGTAATATCTGTTTTAGCCCAATAACCAATGTACAAAGAACGTGGCTTTGGTGACTGACCGAAATAAGCTTTAGCGGCCTTATATTCAGGGTCGTCAACACCGTAATCGTCACCAACCTCATCAATGCTTGAATATTCGCGCATACGTTCAATTGTGTCGATCACGCCACTTGTTGTGCCGAGAATTAATAATGTTCCAAACGAACGAGGGCCTGCCGCCAATGATGCCAGCGAAATACTGACATTGACGACACTAGAAACGGGTAACGTCATCGCTGACTACTCCTAATGTTTTATTTTGATTTGATAACCGAGGAATGGTTTAACTGCATACGTTCGCTTAGTTTTGCGCCTAAATGTAGCAACCACGTCATAGCGATGAACGTACTGTTGATTTAGGAAGTCAGGAGCAGTGCGTATTTCACCACACCCAACAAATTTGATTTTGTGCTTACGTATCTGTGCAATGTTTTGCGGAATAGCTAAACCATCTTTAAAGATATTTGCAAATGATTGGCCATTGTTGCCATAGAAAGATAAAAACAATTCAATCTCTTCATGACGAATAGAATCCATATCTTCATCATTTTGCTGAAAATAAGGCCCATCATCAGGTGTAATTGTCTTTATTGCAAAAGCACACCAGTCCGTACTAATCGCAGGCATTGGTGGTGGTTCTTCTTGATACCGAGGGCGAACAAACTGTCCCTTAAGTGATGTTATTCCTACAATAAAGCCTTGAAATACATCTTCAAGCTCTCGATCGTATTTAACTGCACCGTTTGGCTGGAGATACCCATCTTTAGCAGAATCACCCATAATCACCCCAAGGGCTTAAGTTCGCAAATTGCTTTAACGAAACCGGCACCATAGTGTTCATTATCCAAGACTTGCGAAACTATGTAAGTCTTACCTTTCCATAAAATCTCATCTGCATTTAGTCCCGAACTACCCGAAGTTAAAGCGAATTGCGTATGAATATTGATGGCACCTTTAATTAGTGTGCCGTCTTCACGACGATCCATATTCAAACCATTGTTTGTTGTCACAACACCTGAAAATGGATTGCTTGCAAGAGTTGTTTGCGGGCGACCATTATCACCCACAACCACGGATTTTCGATTACACACCAAATCGCTAGTCATAAAGTCAGGATCAAGAAGAACATCAGAAACATCCAAACTAGGCACGTTTAATCTCCTTATCACCTTTCTTAATGATGTATGTATGCGAGTTTCGGTACTGAGCAGTATCAACCAGTGGCTTTTCGGATTTTTTCCCACGAGCCTTACGCATTTTAATTGTAAGTGGTGCAAGTGGCATAAACTCTCCAGCATTGATGAATCTTTTAACACTCATCGTTGCTTTCATACCTGCTGATTCAAGATAGAAATACATGCGTTTAGAGTTACCAGTTAAGGCAGCATCTACAGCCCAAGTGAGCTTTTCAGCGACAATCTCTTGAACTTGCTCAACACCTGGTACTAAGTGCGGACGATCTGGAAGATTCATTGCAGGCGATCCTGTTTCTAGCAAGTAACCAATTTCAGCATTACTCATACCGCCATCTCGATTTTCCCCCTCAGGCACACCCACTAAGACTTCAACTTGAGATAATTCTGAAACAGCTTGAAGAATGTCTAACAAGCCATTTCCAGTTGCTATAACATCACTCACAATTGAATTCCCCCTGCACCGATCATCATCATGAGTTGATAGAATTGCAAACCAAATGTGGTTTGATTCCAATGCCCTGCATCGGTATTTAAAATCCCTGACACATCCATAGATTTTGAAACACTATCGACTGATTTTGATGTTTCATTGCCCACCACTTTTCCTGCATCCCCACCAATAGCTGCGGAAGCCATTGAGCGTTTATACAATGTTAAATAATGAGCAATAAAAAAGGTTAAACCTTCATCTAGCAAGTCACCCCAACGGCGCTCGTTTAAAAGCTTTAGTCCAAGTTTTAAATAGAAATTAAACTGAAACTGCGGATAAACCGTAGTATCAGCAAACATCGGCATAGATTCACGAAAGGATGGCTCATCTAGCATGATTATTTCGCCTTTGGTTCTGCTGTTTTGGTGTTTTCTGGTACTTGTGAAGCTTTGTTTAACTGAACCTTTAACGATTCAATTGCTTTGTCCTTTTCAGCACCAAGTTTTTCCAAATCAGCGATTTTTTTATCTGCTGCTTCAGACTGAACCTTTAACGATTCAATTGAGGCATTCGCTAAATCAAGAGCCTCTTGTAGCTCATGCGAATGCACATCGCTTGAGGTGATTTCTTGTGAGTGTGCTTTCACAAACCAGTGTTCAGCAATTGATTGCTCGACTTCTTGTAAGCCTGCTTGCAAGACAACAGTCTTTGCTTCCCCTTGGTCATCACGACCAAGGTTTACAGTAAGTTGCTTGCTTAAAAGAATCTGTATCATCTTAGACATGTCAAACTCCTTACAGACCGTCAGCATAGTAAGCAGTTTCAGGGTAAACCCACTCAACAGCACCTAAGCGACCAAAGTAAGTGGTCAATTGACGTAAATCGCGATATTCAATCGGAGTGCGTTGTAACGGCACCATTGGGAAGCGAACACGGTTTTCTGACTGCGTATAAGTCAGCATACGATCTGTATCACCAACACCACGCTTAACACACCATTTTGATGGTTGGATATCCAGTGGGCGACCATTCACCGAGTTGCTTAAACTGTTCGCTTTTAAGAATTCGAGAATCGAAATATTACCCGCTTCACTCACAATGCGTGATGTAAGCAAACTGAACTGAACTGGGGGTAATAACAACTTATCAGGACACACAGCAAAACCAGATGCCACCCAAGCGTTATTTAAGATCAAGTTCACGTCATCTAGGATTTCCTGCGGTGTAGCAAGTTTCCAGTTTTTATTGACGTTTGTTGCACCCACTTTTGAAGAGTTAAGCAAGCCTTCCACACCAATAACTTCATCACCAATGTAGACTTGCTCATCTACATCCATTTGATGCTTAAGTAACAAACCTGAGTATTTTTGAGAATCAACAGGACGACCAACTGCACGAGCAGACTCAAGCTCTGGAAGTGTCCAGCCAATTTGAGTTGCCCATAGTGTCAATGGTTGTGCTGTTTTACCGATATCTAACGCAATACCTGCAATAGCATCAGTATTTTTACCAACCCACGATTTACCACCACCAGATGGACCACCCGCAGCAGCAAAAGTTGAGTTTGTAAATGATGATGTTTCATCAGCAATTGACACATCAGAACGTAGATCAATGTCACGTCCCCATGTCACACTAACAAGTGGATCATGCATTGTTTGATCTAAGCGTTCTAATTCACCCAATAAGAAAGCACCAGTGCTATCTACTGTGCGCGAATCAAATGTATGCATACCCATACCATTGTCGCGTGTACGTGCACGGATAGGTTGAGCTGCCATTGCTACCGCCTGCGCTACCGAAGTAGCTAAGAGTAATTTACTCATATTTTTATTTTCTCCAGACGTAAAAATAGACGCATATAGCGTCCTCTTTTACATCAACTATACTTTAGATATTAAATGAGATTTCAACATTACCCTGTGCATCTGCATCATGCATGAACATGGCATTTTTTAACTCAATTGTGTTTGCAGCATCGGCAATTGCTTCAATACCACCAATCGGCTTGAGGTCAGTAGCTGCACCTACACGAACAAATACTGAACCTGCTTTTTTCGCATTACCTGCATTACAGCGGACAGTCATATAACCACGGCGTAAAACATCATGCATGATGCCTGATTGTGGCACTGCCGCACCCAAACCATTTAATGCTGATTGAGTTGGGTATGAACGAACAATTAAGCCATGTACCACTGTGTCACCAGCAACCAAGGGTACAAAACCATCAGTTGTTAATTTCCCGAAGATACCAAATGCACCAAAACTACCTTTAGCAAGATGCGCTTCAGTTGTTGAATGTGATTTTCGGCTCACATCGCCTGGAATGCCCGAAGGCATGCGATATAAAAATGCATTACTCATGTTTATTATCCTTTATTCCAAAATTCACGGTTACGTGCATTAATGTCGGCAGGTGTTGCAGGTGCGCGACCAAAATCACGAGTTGAAATGCCAGAGCGTACACCCGCAGTGTTATTTTTTTGTTTGATTAACTCAGATGCACCAATAAATGCAGCATCAATCGTTGCTACAGGCATTGTGTCAAAGTCAGTATAAGTACCAATAAAAGGCGCAATAGCATTTTGACCATCTGTAGTAGCATGGGCTTGTTTTAATGTCATGCGTTTTGCAGCAAGCACCGCTTTACCATTGTTTGCACTATCTGTGGTTGGCAGCTTAATACCTGGTGCTAAAATTTCCGCACGAGATAAAACCTGTTTAAGTGAATCACCCGTATGGTTTTGAACACCGTTTTCAGACAACTTATCTGTTTTTTCAGCATTCAATACATCATCTTTGGTTTCAGATTCTTCATCGTCTGAGTCTTCTGTTTTTTCTTCTTCAGATTCAGAATCTTTGGTTTTTTTCTTTTCAATTGCTGTCATACGCTTATCCATAGTTTTCATGAATTTTCGCATTTCAGCCTGAAAAGCAGCATCACCAGTCTGAGTACTTGACTCATCCTCAGGATTATCATCATCCTCTGTTTTAATATCTGGCGCTTCATCTTCAACCGCTTTAGCTAATTTCTCAGCTTCATCAGCATCTTTTGTTTTAACTAGATTGCGAATGCGATCTGCAAAACTAACTTTCTTCTTAGACATAAAACTGTCTCCAATTGAACAACGTGACCCACAACGCCCTTTATCAACAAGCGCAATGTGATTTCCAAAAATATTAGTTTGAATCCCTTTACCGACTCCAATTTCTGTGTAATCGGCGTCATAACCTAAAGAAATTTCAACTTTCCCACCCATAACCGCATCAATCGTATCTTTATCGGTGATAAGCAAATCAGCCATTAAATAATCTGATTCCACTCCTTCGCCACGGCGTACATCATGTGCCGTACCGTTTGACAACTCTTTGTGATTTTCAGGACTCACCCAATCATCTGGATGATCATCCGTAACAGGTTTGCCCTCAAAGCTCGCAATAGTCTGAGGATTAAATAAAGCATCTTCATCACGCTCAATAATAATTAGACCTTTATCATCCGCTGTGACAGGTACTTCACCATCGCCATACATCAGCTTGCCTAAACGTGCGATAGGCACATCACGGCATAACAAATAACCTTCAGGTGTGGTTTCTCGTGTACGCCCAATGTGACCAGTGGTATGGAAGTTTGATCGATCGAGCGTAGCCTTGGATTTTGGTTTCTTTTTAAACATAGTTTTACCTTTCGATAGGCATTAAAAAACCACCTCTAGGGTGGTTAATAGTCATCTGGTATTATGGGTTCAGGATAGCATCGGCAATTTATATCACAACCCGCATGCGCTCTGCGACCTGACTTTACATCAACAATCGGCGGGTCATCCCACTCATAAAACTTTCCGTTCAATTCTTGGTGTCTTTTACGTACATCTTCATCCTCACTGGTACGCCAAATATACCCTTCTGATCCTAAATTCTCTGCACGTGCTTGAGTAAAAATACTGGTAGCCCTACTCACCTCAGTACGTGCAATTGTATTCGCTCGCGCCTTGGTGACTTGACCAGTCGCCATGATCAAGCCTGAAATATCACTAGCCCGATTCCCCTCAATTAAAGCCCGAGTAGATAGATCATGAATACGCTGAGCAGCATTGAGTGGAAGTGACTTAATCAAGCTAACTTGCTCATTCAACAACTGTTGATACACGGCACCAATGTCAGTATTACGAATTTGGTCTCTCATGCCTCTCGACAGATCTTGTGCATGGATCAACCAAGTCTTTTCATCACGTAATGCTACATCCGTAATGATTCGACCAGCTGTATTTTCTGCCCAAAAATGAAGTGTGTTGCTGTACTCATTCAAGGATGCACGAATCAAAGCCCAAGTTCTCGGATCGTTTACATCAAAGCCTTTAACGATCGTATCAACATAGCCTGCAACTTTCCTAAGCTGCTGACTGTATCGAATCTCCATCTTTCGCGCCAGTTTCGGATTCATTCGATTCTGTCTCATCGTCTAATTCTCCGCGTGGGCGTGGTGGATCATCATCGGCCTGGTCAATCTCTTCATCGGTAATATGAGAAAAAACACCTGTAACCTCTGCTGATTGACGCAACTCTTTCAATGCTGTCTTTCGGCTAATCAATCCAGAATCCTCAACCTTAGTAATCGCATCGGCTACCGAATTTGCAATAGATGCTTTCTTCTCATCATCAATTTGCCAGAGTGATGCAAAGTCAAATTTAAATGTCTTAGGCAGTGGCTTACCAAGAACTGATAACGACACCACAGCAAGCAGTGTGTGCAATGGTGTGCGTAAGCGTCGCTCTTGTTGCTGATTGATATTGTCGTAGTAGTTGGATAGATCAGACTCACCTGTTGCATTTAAGCCCGCTGGTGATTGACCAAATAATCGAACTAAGGGGATTTGTGTAGCGCCTGAGAGTTGCTGCCCAAATTGCAATAAAATATCGTTTAAACCTGAAAAGCTGTAGGAGTGCGCCTCAAACTCATCATCAGCATCCATTAAAGTCATACCTTCGTTGGATTGCCATAAGCGGATATGCTCAATCTGCTTCACCAGGCCATCAAAAGCTCGACCACCAGTGGCGATAATATCTCGCAAGCCTTTGATCTTGTATGTTCGCAAGTGAGCCTTATAAACCAGTTGACCTGCACCTAATGTCGCACTATCAAAAATCGTTAAACGATCTTCTAAACGCTCAATGACTGATTGCCCCCATAGATTTTCAGCTATCAATTGCCAGTATGGTAGATTGATTCCATCCATGCGAATAACACGGCTGTAGTGAATGCGCTGATTACATAAGCCAACTGAATCGGTAATCACATCGTAGAATTTAGGCTTACCATAATCAGGGCCATATTCGGTGACTAAATCTTGCAGATCAGGCAATATCATCCAGCGATCTAAAACCAATAAGCCTTTGAACTGATCTTTACCCACCGTATTAATATTCAGTGGTGTTGAAACATTCTGTCCATCAATCAACATGACTGCAATGGCACCGCCATATAAGCGTGACCATTTGATTGTGTCACTTAGGTTGTCCCAAATCTCTAATCGGTCAAGTTCTTGGTTAATCTCCTCAACATCCTCAGGACTATCCATTCCACGCAAAGTAATACCCTTACGCGTCATATCTTCCGCTACAACGTCCACCACTTGACCGACAACCCATGAGCTTCGGTACATAGCTTCGAGCTTTAATCGATCTCGACTGGTGAAGTTAAAACCATAAGTTGATTGATCGTGTTGATTTCCAGCGCCTAAGCCCACACGTGCAGCAAAATTTTGGAACGAATCCTTGGTAAATTTAATTAAGCCCATTGTTGTATCTCTATGCTAAACGCGCCCAAACACCAGTGCCACCACGTGCCATGATGTACCCATCTAATGAATATCTAATTGCATCAATTCCGTGATTCCATTTATCTACAATGATCGGTAAAACCTCATCGGTCAGACGGTCTTTTTTGTACGAATAATTCCTAAATTCTTCCAAGGTGTGTTTGCAACGTGGATGAATGATTACTTTTTCAAAGCCTTTGATGTGTGCAATGCCGTCTTCTACGGAACCTTGCCATTTTTCTGCTGCATCGATATTGAACCCTTGACGGCGTAAATAACTAATCGTCTCAGGTCTAGAGCAGTCGCCTTTAATTGGCCAATCTCTTGCACCTGGTACAGAATCGTAAAACTGCGCCATTTCATCTAAATCAACACCAACGCCAAAGGCTTCATATTCAATATGCAACGTATTGTCGATAATGAACGATCGAATTAAAGTATTTGGATCATTGGCAAAACCGAAGTCAGCACCGAAGAATAAACGGTCTGCACTCTTCCAAAGATCATCAGCAAATGCCTCAACCTTGTATTTATTTCGAAAAATCTGTGCTTCGGATAGCTCTAAATAATCACCTTCCCATATCCAACGATATGTCGCATCATCCTGATTGGCCTGGTCTTGTCGCCGTTCAATTTCCAGCACTTCAGGGAACCATGGGTTGTCTGAATAATTCATCTCAACACCAACACCGATCAGCTCACCCGTTAACTCATCAAATATTTGCTCATGCCTAAATCGTTTGCTGGTAGCACTGTCACGACGTTCAGGGTTCCATGTTACCCATACCTCCGAACCATCTTCTCGCACTGTTGGGAGTAATTTACGCCATGCAATTTCAGATACCGTTTCAGCCTCATCTACCCAGCAAAGTAAAATACGTGCTTTCGACTTAATGCTGTCCAGATTATGACGAAGTCCAGCAAAACCATAACTAACACGACGGTTCTTAGTTCGGATGTAATTCTCGCCCATTTCGTAATAGGACTTTAGGAACGGAACTGAACGAATTGCCTGCTTAATCTCCTCCATTGAGGATTCAGACAGTGTATTCATGAATTCACGCGCACCAAGAATAAGACCACTCACACCTGCTTCAGCATACATGTAACCCTTTATAGCAGTCATAAGGGCAAATGTTCTTGTTTTTCCGGAACCGCGACCACCCCATGATGAGCGATATCGTACATTTGGCTGCGAAAATACTGGGATAAGCTTAGGTGGTAACTCAATCTGTACTTTCGCCATCTGGTGCTACCAATTCGATGATTGTGGGTTTATTGACTGATTCACCTTTTGATGTCACATCAATTTTTTTATCATTGCTGTAATGATTACTCATTTCTTTAGCCGCCTGCTCAGTCCATTTTGGAATAAGTACAGGGTTATTAGGGAAATTATCCACCAGGCCCTGTAGTAATTGCAGGCGATAACGTTTATTGGCAATCGGGATAGCTTCTAGTTCTTCATTGGCCTGGCGACGGTACTCGAAGAATTTATCTCGGAGCTCTTGGCTTAAGTCCTGACCAGTTCGTTTTGTTGGATCGTATGCTTCACATTGCTGAGGAGTGACATCTAATTTAAATATCTCTTTTACTGTCTTGGATGCTTGGGTCGGTGATTCAAACTCGGCCAGCATCCTAACGATGAATAACTTCACCTTCTTGGTAATACGTGCCATTTCCACCATTCCATCCAAGTACATCCAAGAAGAACGGCAAAAAAATATTTAAACCACTCTCAAATAACAGGTTCCACACGCATGATGCACATCCGCTTTAGCAACTGTAGGTCTTTGGTTTGCAGCATCAACCATCTCTTGAACATCTTTGCCTGCACCATAACGACGAACGACACCTGTAAACTCTTCAACATCGTGCCCTTTAATTTCTAAATTAGGCTTTCCTGTTTTTCGGTTATAAGATGGTGTTCCCCACTGATCTTTCTTATGTGCAATGTGATACAACTCATGTTCAATCAATGCGCAAAAATCAATATCATTAGCCTGTTGTGCGTATGTCGCATCAATTGTTATTAAATAATCAGGCATACCATTGAACCATTGATAAAATTGCTCTTCTTGACGCTCTTTCTTCCATCCACCCGCATTGATCATTAATTTTTCAGCCTGACCAACAACAATACGACCTTGCTTTCTAAATCCACTTCTCGCCCACATTACTGCGATTTGCGGATAGCAGTACGCACAAAGATGCGCGTGATCAGGGTTGAATAATTTATGCTCAGGGTTTAGAAATATTGATTTTATCCATCGCCATAATTCTGGTGTTGGAGCAAAGTTTGGAGTATCTAATGCAAATATCCATTCAGGTGGATATGGACGTTGTTGTATGACAAAGCCAAGTTCATTCATAATCACACCAAATAAAAAACAAAAACCCCTCAACATCTAGAGTGCGAGGGGCTTTATGTGCCGTAATACGTTCGGCAAAAGTCACCGAAGTGACGAGGGTAAACTTTTAAGCAAAAAAAATACCTATCTTTGTCATGGAGTGGGATAGGTATATAAACTCTGAATCTTAAAAAGCCCACATTTCTGTGAGCTTCTCAACCAATTTAAATCAAAGTTATTGCAATTCAGCCTTTAGGTTTTTGTAACCCTTTTCAATAAACACCAGTGCTATTTCAGCACCAATACTACTGTCTTGATTTAATTCAGTTTGTATTCCCTCGTAAACTCTATCAACCGCAAGATTGATACTGTATTTGAGAATAGTTTCAAAAAATTGTTCCATTAAAAATCCTTTCAAATGGTTATTAAGATAATGCACATCCTGTGCAAAGTCACACTTGGTCTCGGAAAACCGTAATACGACCAGTATAGTGAAACTATAGCTTAGTCAGGAAAATTTTACTAGCTTTATGCTTTAAATTCTTTGTAAGTGTTTTTTCTATACTTTTCTACTGCTTCCGCAGCGCACTTGATTGAAGTTTCTAGAGCAATAGTCATCATGTTTTCATACTGCTTCCAAGTTGAATCATAAGCTTTTAAAGTCATCTGATAAGATTTAACACCTGCTGCCAAATGCAGTCGCCCTTTTGCGGTAAAGTTACTCTCATGCTCTGGATCCATAGCAAACGCTATAACCATACCCGCAATAAGCCAAGCTAAATGATAAATCGCAATATGCTCAGGTTCACGACGCTTATCTTCATAAGCCCCATTCATCATAATTTTAGCCAAGTGATTGCGAATAAACTCATAGTCACTCTTGGCATGTTCACCAAAAACAATCACACTCGTCACCGACTTTTCCAACTGAGTTTCCATGCTTGCAATAGCACCCAAGCGATCTTGATAATCCAATGGCTTTTCCCCTGTACCTTTCGCCTCATCACTAAATTGCGGTGACTTAGCAGTGATGCCGTGAGTCAACCACTCGAATTGTTCAAACTTGTCTGCTACTGCGTTCATATCCCACCTAAACCGTTTCTAAACCTTCATTCCAAATATCAACATACCTGCATCACGCTGTTCTTGGTTTGTTCGACCCTGCCAGCCTGTAATGCGATTAAATTCTTCTGAATTCTTTTTAGACTTGGTGGGTTTAACCAATACCACCGCCAAGCCCAATGATTCAGCCATTTCTACGAGTAATTTACCTGTTGCATGGTTTTCCCCCACATTCTTAGCTATTCGCTCTCCTGCACGCTTAGATTGACCATAACGACCATGCAGGTTTGATTTCTTGTTCAACCAACCTGCTTCGATGACTACTTTTTTGATTTGATCTTGATGACTGCGGAATAACTCAACAGTTTCAGCAAAAGTTAAGTTTTTCAGCTCGAATGACTGCCCTAAGACAGCCACCCCTGATTTTTCTAAGTCTGGATCAATGCCGATGATGAGGGGTTTATTCACGCTCACCTCGCAAAATCC
>NZ_SGSW01000052.1:0-22543 GCF_004209125.1 Acinetobacter sp. WCHAc060033
GAACCCAACCATCATTTTTTGATAAAAAAGACAGACAAAGGAGCGAAAACTATTGATTTTTGCAATTTAGATCGCTTTTTTCAAAACTATAGTAACTGGGATAATGTGAGTTTCCAAACTATTGAAGTGACAGATAAATTACTTGATTCAAATCAAATGTTATCTAAACAAGACATTCAAGCCCTTATAACAAGTAGCTTACATGATGTTCAAGAATTAACAGCTCTACTTGCTGAAACTTAAGAATATTTAACTTGACTAATATTCCCTCACCTCCTAGGAGAGGGTTAGGGAGAGGTGCTTTTGAGTTTCTTTCATTACTAATTATTACCCTCACCCCAACCCTCTCCCAAAGGGAGATGGAGCATCCTTTGAGAATTTACTTGCCATTCGAAACGCAATGAATATTCCCTCTCCTTCCAGGAGAGGGTTAGGGAGAGGTGCTTTTGAGTTTCTTTCATTACTAATTATCCCCCTCATCCCCCACCTTCTCCCACTGGGAGAAGGAGCTTCCTTTATGAATTTATTTGTCATTCGAAACGCAATGAAAGTCCCCTCTCCTTCCAGGAGAGGGTTAGGGAGAGGTGCTTTTCAACTCACAACATACTTCCCATAAGTGTTCTAAAACCACCTCAGTATTCCCCAACACATCATGATTCCAATATCTCACCACTTTCAAATCCAAAGCCTCTAAAAACAGAGTTCGTTCAGCATCATATTCTTTACCATCATCCATATTGTGCTGACTGCCATCCAACTCAATCACCAAGCCAAGCTCGTGACAGAAAAAATCCACGATATATGGCGCAATCACATGCTGGCGACGGAATTTCAGATCCATAAAATGCTTATTACGTAAAAATTGCCACATCAGGTTTTCAGCATCAGTGGCTGTGTGACGCATGGATTTGGCGAAAATTAAAAGTTGGGGGTCGAGTTTATTATTCATTACGTTTTGCTTTTATTATTTTCTTTAGATTATCAAATTTTATAACCTCTCCCTAGCCCTCTCCTACAAGGAGAGGGAATATTCATTATTAAGCTGATTGACGGTATTTAATTAGATGCAACTCCCTCTCCCTTTGGGAGAGGGTTGGGGTGAGGGAAAGGTGATTTTAAGGGAGAAAAGCAAAACTTATAGCACACCATCCCCCAACTACATCTCCAATCCTTTCACTTTCCCCATATATTTCAGCCGTTCTTTTTCCCACTTTAGCTGCTGTTTCAATGTAGAAGTATCTTCATCAATCTGTGCATACAGATCAGAAATCTGTAGTTTTCCCTGTGCTTTGCGTACCTTTATTTTAGCTTTTTCAGACCAGACCAAAGCATCAATCAACCCAGCCAGTTGATCGGCAAGTTTCTGACTTTGACTGTCCAGTGCCATTTTATAAAACTTAAGCTGTTCGTCAACTAAACCCTTTTTATTTGAGCCGTTATCCTGCTCAATCTGTATTTGCAGTTTCAGTAAAGCAAACAAATCCTGCTGTTTATAGGCTGTATTTACATGCTGGAAAATTTCAGTCTTTTCCAGTTTTTTAGCTTCATCAGGTTCACGGTCAGGGTGAATGGTTGAAGCTAATTTTAGATAGACTGTTTTTAAAGACTGCTCTGCCATTTTTTCAGCTTGCTGTTTTTTATCCTGCTGTCTTTTGAGTTTGGCCTGCTCACGAAGTTGCTGATATTGCTCCTGATCCCAGTCCTCAGTTTCAAATGATGTTTCATAATCATTTTGAGTATTCAGATCAACAATATTCGTTTGATCCGCTTGCGCTTTCTTTTTCTTGGATTGATGATGTTCAAATGATTGCTGATAGTACTGATATAATTCATTCACTTTGTCTAGCTGTTCACTGGAAAGTGATTGTGAGTTTTTTAAATATTGGGCAAGCGACTGAATTTTATTATCCAGTAACAGAACATCTGCTTTGGAAAAATCACCATGACTGATATGTTCCCAAAGCTGTTGTAACTGATCAAATAAAATCTTGTGTAATTCCTGATAAACTGGAATTAAATGTTTACGGGTATATTGTAAAACTTCATCTTTTGCCTGTTGCCACTTTGCCAGTTCAAGCTTCTGCTGTTCAATTTTTTCAATCAGGCGATACAGTTTTTTCTGCTGTGGACTGGACACAGTATCTGGCTGAAGAATGGTTTTTAACTCGAAAGACATAGCTCAATGTTTTTAAAAGACAACAGCCCTATTCTACTCATATTTAGATAAAAAATTCGTTTTACGATTCAATTCAAATACACTGAAATATTCATTTTCTTTGAGTCTCTAATATGGATACGATTCGATGAAGCACATGCTCTAACTCACAACGGAAATAGAGCATTATTTCTAATACGATATTAAATATTTAAATCATCTTTTGGGAAAGACCGTACTTAAATGAACATTCAGTTATTGGCGTATTACACCCAACTTATTCCAAATATCTGGGGTTAAAAAAGTAGTGACTAATTTGCCCATATCCACATAGCGAATCACACCTTGTAACTGCTTTTTCACGTCTGGATTCTTTAAAATATCCTCACCTGTACTGCGCCCCAAAGCTTGAAAACTTTCACCTACAGCTTGAATCCCATCTGCCTGAATCACAGCCTTCGTTTGAGCTGAACACTGCTCCACAATCACACGCTGAACCACTTGTGCAAACTTCTGATCTAGAGCTGTTCTCTGATCATCAGAAATATTACTCATCGTTTTTAAATCTGGATGTGCGGACAAAGCTGCAAACGTCCATTGCAATACTGTGGTTTTATCTGTTGCTGTGGTGGCTTTGACTAAACAATCACTGAGCTGATCACCTGCTTGACTGGCTTGAGCGAATTGAGCTGTTCCCAATAAACTTACAGCAACCAAAGCAGAACGGCTGAATCGTGAAAGATGACCTTGAACAGATAAAAAAACTTGGCGAGACATAACAATCGTACTCTTTCGAAATTAAATCCTTTTTAACACAAAAGAATCTCCATCACTTTTATGACTCTGTAAAGCCAGTGCAACTTTATAAAAAATATTTTCAAATTTATACTATGCTGAAATCACCAATAATGAAAAATAAAAGTAATGACAACAACTGCAATACTATTCACATGTTTAGCGATTTTTTTAGTTATCGTTTTTTATAAATTATTCTTTTCACAAACAGATGAAATACCAACACATACAGAACTAAAACCCTTACCACCACTGAAAAAGATATATCACTCACCCGAAATAAATCCTGATACCGCCTCTGTGGATGAAATGAAATCGCATCAAAAGCATATTTTCGATATGCAATGGGATGAACTTACTCCAAAATCAATCTGGGGATTTTCTATTGCAGAGCCATTGAGAATATTAATCAGTATAATCATTTACCCATTTGCGTTATTATTCCGATTAATTCGTCTGCTTTTACGCTATGCCATTAAAATACTTAAATTTATTCTAGAAGTAATTGCAGAAATTTTCGTTGAACTTATTTTCAATATCATCATTCGTGGTATTTTCTTCTTGATTAAAGGCTTTTTTCTTTTAATTTTTCGTCTATTTGATGGCATCTAACAAGATACCATCAACAGAATAAGATCAAGTTAAACTACTTCATTTGATTCAACATATGCTTTGCCACTGCATGATTCTGATTAGTCGCTAAGTTTTGTAAAATACGTTTAGCACGATCATTCGGATTGGAAAAACGACGGCTATAACTCGGAACTGAAGTCAAACACTTTGCTACCAAAATACCTGATTCCGCATAAGCATTAACACTGCTTGTACCGCGTAAACGTCCATAATTATATGCGCGCTCGGCAGTATTACAGGCATTGATTTGATTCTGACCTCGTCCTAAATCTTTTCGTGCAGAGGTATACAACTGCATCTGTTGAGTTTGTGGTGTAAATACCACCGTATTGGTCGTTTGCTGAACTTTTGTGTCTTCGACCACAGGCTGAGTCACTTTTTTCTCTTCGATTGCCTTCGCTGTGGTGGTCTTAGACGTTACATTATTTAAAGTTTTACTATTCACAGTATTTTGTTTCTTTTCAGCAAGCGTAGTCGTCGTATGCGCTTTACTATAAAATGCTTTAACCTCATCCAAGTTCATGATTTTGGTCTGTAAATTGACCACGCGACTTGCATTATCCATCCTACGCTCAGACAAAGGTTCAATCGAAACATACCATTGCTGACCATCACTTTGCTTACAATAATATGTGCCAATACCTTGTTTCACACTACTATAAGTGTTGAGTAATTTTTTTGAGCCTGTATCTTTCACCAAATGCATTGAACTTTTTTGGAACAATGAAAATCGTCCACCATGAGAAATACAGTAATTACTCAGTGAACTTCGAGGGATTAAAGACTCAACCTGACGCTCAGGATAATTTTTGCCCCAATCATAAACATATTCTTTAGCAGAACTATTGTTTTCATTAATATTTTTCTTATCAATAACATCCTGCGGAGATGTAAAACTTTTCAAACTATCTGATGTCAGTGCATTCATACTGCTACAGCCATGCAATACAAAGCCCACCGCACCTAACAATAAGAATATTTTTAAGTTCACAACACATTTCTCAATGATATTTTTCAAATGAAAATATATGAAATTACTTAAAATAACAAACTTATTGCATTGAATTTACTCACTATTTATCTAAATAAAATGATAAGAAAATCACATAAAAACATACGAGTGACAGCCAATCAATTGAAACTGCAAATAGCTGTATTTAGTCGTGATTATTTTTTCACTTATTTGTCTAGAAAATTAACTTTGAAGGCTTGATTAAAGAATACTGAACCAAACTGTCGTACTCAATAAGAATACGACAGCTTATAAAATTGACTTACCAAATCGTCACACGTTTATTGGCAGGCAAATACATTTTATCGCCCTCTTTCAGCTTAAATGCATCATAGAATGGTTGTTGATTTTTCAATGTTGCATTGGCACGTACTGCACTTGGAGAGTGTGGATCAGATTTTAAATACTCAATTTGTTGTGCATCTTTCATCTTCTCACGCCAAGCTTGCGCCCAACCGATGTAAAAACGTTGCTCGCCAGTTAAATCATCCAATACAGGCGCAGCTTTACCATTTAAAGACAGTTGATAAGCTTTATACGCAATTGCCAGTCCTGAGTTATCTGCAATATTCTCACCCAATGTCAGTTCACCATCGACATGGTAGCCTTTCACAACTTCATAACTCTTGTATTGTTGAACCAATGCTTGGGTCTTTTCTTTAAACTTCTTATTGTCTTCCGCAGTCCACCAGTTTTTCATATTTCCAACATCATCAAATTGGCTTCCTTGATCATCAAAACCATGACTGATTTCATGTCCGATAATTGCACCAATCGCACCAAAATTCACCGCATCATCTGCGTCTATATCAAAGAATGGCGGTTGTAAAATTGCCGCAGGAAATACGATTTCATTGAGGGATGGATTGTAATATGCATTGACCGTTTGCGGGGTCATATGCCATTCATCACGATCTACGGGTTTACCCAATTTGTTCAATTCAAACTGATGGACAAACTCGCGTGAACGTAACACATTGCCTACCAAGTCATTTTCTTGAATATCTAATGCTGAATAGTCACGCCATTTGTTCGGATAGCCAATTTTCACAGCAAAACTGGATAGCTTTTTCTGCGCTTGTACTTTGGTGGTTGGACTCATCCAATCTAATTGTTCAATACTTTGTGAATAGGCTTTCATCAAGTTTTGAACCAAATGTTCCATACGTTGCTTTTTCTCAGGAGAGAAATATTTTTCAACGTAGACTTGCCCTAGGCTTTCACCGAGTGTGCCATTCACCAATGCCACGCCACGTTTCCAACGAACTTTAGGTTCTTTAATGTCACGTAATTGATGACTATAAAACTCGAAACTATTATCCACAAAAGCTTTGCTCAGTAGTGGCGAAAAATCGCTGATCAAATGGAATTTAAAATAAGCTTTCCATGCATCTAGTGATGTATTGTTAATAATCGGCGTTAAATTTTTAAAATAACTCGGTTGAGCCACTTGGATTTTACTAATTTTACCGCTTAATTGCTGTCCATCGAGATAAGCTTTCCAATCGACTTTCGACGTAAGTTTGCTTAAGTCTTCAACTTTATAAATATTATATAGTTTTGGTAGATCACGATTCTGAACATTACTCCATTGCGCTTTGGCAATTTGCGTTTCCAGTTTAAGAATCTCTTGTGCACGTTGCTTCGCGTGTTGATCGCCTGCAAGTGTTAAGGTTTTTTCGATATAGGCCAAGTATTGGCTACGCGTTTGCTTAAACTTCGCATCATCTTTTAAATAATAATCACGGTCTGGTAGACCTAAACCACTTTGTACAAGCATGGCAATCATTTCCGTCGATTGCTTCATATCTTGATCAATCCCCACATCGAATGGGCTAGTCACGCCAATCCGTGAAAAATGTGCTGCCACTTGAGCAATATCTTGCTTCGATTTCATGTGTTCAACACGATCAATTTCAGCTTGAATGGGTTTGATGCCTAAGTCTTCAATGGCTTTTTCATTCATAAAATCTGCATACAAAGTTGCAACTTTCTGCTCTGTACTGCCTTTGGCATTATTTTGCTTTGAAAGCTCTTCGACAATACCATGCAGTCTTACAGTTGACTCTTCTGCCAATTGATAGAATATTCCCCAGCCCGCTTTATCTGCTGGAATCTCAGTATTTTTCAACCACAAGCCATTGGTATGTTTAAAAAAATCATCATTGGCACGCACTTCATGATCAAAGTATTGTTTATCTATTCCTGACTTGATTTGAGCTTTAGTGACAGTTTGAACAGATTGGCTGACTGGAGTCACAGTCTCTGCCCATAGCGAAGCCGATGCTGCCATGATTGCAACAGTTAAGACACTTTTTACCCATCTGTTTTTCAATGCTTTATCCTCAATTTTCTTTTAGTGATGAACGCTAAGTTGTTCATACTAAGCTTAGTTTTATCTTTTCATTGTAGAAAAGTGTAATAAAGCCCAATTCATATTCTAGAAATGTTCAACAACATCGACATAGATTTTTTCCCTATTCCAAATGCTTAAATTTTTGAATGAACTTTATGAATAAAAAACTATTTCATCAATAATTTTAAAATATGCTTTAAATGAATACGGTCCAAATTCTCTTTATAGATCGCATAAATTGGCGCAATACACGGCGTTTCAGCTTCCAGTGCTTTATAGACAATTTGCTTATTCCAAAAATCCTGAATCGCTTCTGGCACGATCGACAAGCCAATCCCCGCAGCAATTAAATTCAAACTTGAAGTCAGTCGTGGTGCTTCTTGCACGATGTTAGGACTAAAACCCGATTGATAACAACTCGCCAAAATATTATCAAACAAATCTTGCCCTGCTAAGCGACGGTACAACACAAAATCATAGGGCTCTAAGTCTAATAAATGGATAGGGTCTGCATGTTCAGCCAATGGATGATTATTCGGTAAAGCAACAATCAGCGGCTCATCTAGGACATGCAAACTCGTCAGCCCCAGACTCATCGGTGCAGGCTTGCGTAAAAAGACAATATCGTTTTTTTGATTGAGAATAGAGTCAATTAAAGCACTACTGCCATCTTCTTCCAAATGAATCGAAACATTTGGAAAGGCTTCACGAAAGTTTCGTAATAAACTTGGTAAAAAAGAATGCAATCCAACGGAGTTGGTAAAACCAATATTGATCTGTCCTTCTAAACCTTTGGAAATATTTTGCACCCGTTTCGGAATCGCTTGTGCATGCGCCAGAATGGTTAATGCTTCCTGATACAACGCCTTACCTGCTTCGGTGACTTCTACACCACGCGGTAAACGAATCAGTAATGCCGTGTCTAATTCATCTTCAAGACTTTTGATTAAGCGTGTTAAAGGCGGTTGTTGCATATTCAAACGCACGGCTGCATGTGAAATATTACTTTCCTCAACCACTGCAACGAAAGCTTTCAATTTATGAATATCAATCATCTGCCATCCCTTGATTAACCATTATCGTTCAACACACCAATCCATACCTTTAAAGTATGAATAAGAGCAAAAATAGCATTTTTCATCATAACTCAACAAGCAGATAATCATTCTCAAGATAGACAGAATGATGTGAGTGAGTTGAGACCGAAATGAATACAGATGCTATTTCCATGCAACAAAACCTCGTAGCACCAAATTGCAAAGCATTATTTCTAGGTTTTATGAAACTTGGACTCATGGGCTTTGGTGGTGTTTTACCGCTTGCTCGTCACATGATTGTTGAGGAGCAAAAATGGCTCAGTTCGGACAAATTCACTGATCTACTCGGCGTTTGTCAAATCCTCCCAGGTGGCAATATTGTCAATATGGCAGTTGCTATAGGCTATGATTTTGCAGGTGCAAAAGGTGCTTTCAGTGCTGTATTTGGGCTAATGCTCGCACCGACTGTGATCGTGATTTCGCTCTATCAAATCTATGTCAATTTCCAAGAGATTCAACTGGTACAACACATGATTCAAGGTTTAGCCGCCGCTGCGGCAGGCTTGTTATTTGCCACAGGTTTTAAAATGCTAAAACCATTGATGAAAAAGAAACTGACTTATTTCACTATCCTGCTGACTATTATTTTCATGCTCTTCATTAAACTTCCTTTAGCGCTGACTTTACTGATTCTCGTGACCATAAATATGTCTGTTCTGACATTTAAACGACGTTCCGAACAAGCCAACAACATTCAGGAGTAATCAAAATGTATGTACTCATTGCATTGACTTTAGTATTTACGCAATTGTCATTATTGGCATTTGGTGGCGGAAATGCGATCTTGCCTGAAATGCAACATCAAGTGGTTGTCGTACACCAATGGATGACTGCTGAACAATTCAGTTCAATGTTTGCGATGGCACAAGCTGCACCAGGCCCGAATATGATGATCGTACCTCTTGTTGGTTGGCATGTTGCAGGGCCAATGGGTCTATTGGTCACTTCATTGGCGAAGTTCGGACCTTCTTCAATCATCACCATCTATGCTTTGAAATTTTGGAATCGTTTCAAAGACAATCCTTTACGATTGCAATTTGAAAAAGCGCTGAAACCAATTACCGTCGGTTTAGTCTTGATCAGTGCTTGGATTATTGCACAAGCATCAGTTCAAAATGCTCTACTCATCGCTATCGCGATCCTTACCATCGCACTCAGTTTATTTAAAAATGTCCACCCTGTTTGGTTAATGGTGATTGGTGCAGGTGCTGGAGTAGCCTTGCTCTAAAATAGGATAATTTTTATTACAGTTTAGTCTTCCTCATTAAGACTAAAGCCGTATACATTCAACTTAAAACTGAAATCTTGGCATGCTATTTTTAACTTAATTCTTAATTAATTTTCTGATCTGATTATCTCACTTAATCGTGAATAAATATTCAATAGAGGGTGTAAAAATGGCTAAACAAATTCTCATGTTAGTTGGTGATTACGTTGAAGATTATGAAACAATGGTTCCGTTTCAATTCCTTACTGGATTAGGCTATACGGTACATACTGTTTGCCCAGATAAAAAAGCGGGTGATACTGTTGCAACAGCGATTCACGACTTTGAAGGCGAACAAACCTATAGTGAAAAACGTGGTCATAACTTTGCGATTAACTATGACTTTGCTAATGTGAATACTGAGGACTATGTCGGTTTAGTCATTCCAGGTGGACGCGCGCCAGAGTATTTACGTATGAATGCGCGGATTATTGAAATTGTTCGTGAATTTGATGCAGTTAAAAAACCCATTGCAGCAGTTTGTCATGGTGCGCAAATACTCTCGGCTGCCGATGTTTTAAAAGGACGTTTATGTTCAGCTTATCCTGCTTGCGCAGCGGAAGTAAAACTTGCTGGTGGACAATATGCTGATATTGCAGTGACTGAAGCAGTGACCGATGGTCACTTGGTTACAGCACCAGCTTGGCCTGCGCATCCAGCTTGGTTGGCTCAGTTTGTCAAAGCACTGGGTGCAACAATTACACTATAAATTTAGAAAAGACTCAAGAAGGTAAAAGACAGCTTCCAAGCGATGTTTGATTTCAAATCAGCTGGATTTGAACTTCGCTTGGCTTTAATTCTTTGATTGAAAATACACAGAAGAACTGGAAGATTATTTGCAAATTTTAAGTTGCTATTCAGCATAGTCCTATTCTTCTATGTAATAATCAATTCATCAATTTTATGTTTCAACAACAGGTTAACCTTAGAAATGGAAATCATTGAATTATTAGAGCCAGTGACTTTGAAGAAAGCAGAATTACAACCGATCGTTGTCGAATCAGGTCGATTGTTGAAAGTTCTCATGGTCAACCAATCTTCTTATCTCGTCGGTGATGATACGGGGCTTTCATTTCTAGTCAATTTTGCAGATGAAAATGTAAAATGGCAAAAACTATAAATTATAAACTGGTGTTACGCAGTAACATCAAATTCATATTTTAAAGTCTCGAAAAAAGTGGATACGCGAAAGCGTCATCCGCAATTGTTTGAGGCAGGACTCATTCTAATTATAAATGTTTCTGCGAAGTCTCCAATAACTTGACGGTAGTGGACGAGTTCTGCGGATGACAATGGTTTTGGGTACTTTTGCCAAAACAAAAGTACCTCGAGCCGAAGGCTGATCCTGAAATTAAAACTTTTGATGTAAGACTCCGCTAAGTAAGCTTCAAAACAGTTTAAAACATGCTGTTCTTTTGAAGTGCGTAACATCAATTACGAATATTCAGCGATCTAAAAGCCAAATCAGTGCGATTTAGCACGATGTAAAGCTTCATTCCATAAAGTTAAATGATGTTGTCTTTGATCATCACTCATATTCGGTTCAAAAGCCCGATCCAGTTGCCAAGATTCAGAAATTTCTTCTAAATTTGAAAATACTCCAATTTTCAATCCTGCCATCGCTGCTGCACCCCACGCCGTTGATTCTAAAAGCTTAGGACGTAATACAGGTACATTTAAAATATCAGCTTGGAATTGCATCAGCATGTCATTTTGACTTGCACCGCCATCGACACGTAACTCTTTTAAAGGTTGTGCAATATCCGACTGCATGGCGGTAAGAACGTCCGACACTTGAAAGGCAATGGATTCTAAAGCTGCTCGAGCAATATGTGATTTATTGGTTCCACGTGACATACCACAAAGCAAAGCTCTTGCATCACTATCCCAATGTGGCGCACCTAAACCTGTAAAGGCTGGGACTAAAACCACACCATCAGTATCATTCACTTGGCATGCTAACTTTTCCACTTCAGCACTATTTTTGATAATACCTAAACCATCTCTGAGCCATTGGACAATTGCCCCTGCCATAAAAACGCTACCTTCAAGTGCATAATTGGTCTGGTTTTGGCAATTCCACGCAAGTGTTGTTAGTAATTGATTTTGGCTATATTGAATTTTTGTTCCAGTGTTAAATAGCATAAAACAACCTGTGCCATAGGTATTTTTTGCTGTACCCGCTTCAAAACAAGATTGTCCGAATAATGCAGATTGTTGATCGCCCAATACGCCAGAAATCGGAATTTCAGCGCCTAATAATCCTGTTGCTGTATTGGCAATATATTGATCTGAATGAATAATTTTCGGTAATACATTTTCAGGAATATTAAATAAATGAAGAAGCTCTTGATCCCATTGTTGAGTGCTTAAATTCATCAGCATGGTACGTGATGCATTACTCGCTTCAATCACATGCTCTGAACCTTGTGTTAAATTCCAGATCAACCAACTGTCAATGGTTCCAAAAGCAACATGCCCTTGTTCTGCAAGCGCTCTTAATCCATCGACATTTTCCAACAACCAGACTAATTTCCCTGCACTGAAATATGGGTCAATACGCAAACCTGTGGTTTTATGGATTTTCTCTGCTTGATTATTTTCAATCAGTTGATTACACCATTCTGCCGCACGACGGTCTTGCCATACGATCGCAGGTGCAAGTGGTTTTCCTGTACGTTTATCCCAAACAACCGTGGTTTCTCGCTGATTGGTTAAACCTAATGCTTTAATGTCTTTGGCAAGTAATCGTGCTGAAGCGATCGCCTGCTGTACCACGGCAATTTGTGTGGTCCAAATTTCCATTGCATCTTGTTCAACCCAACCAGAATGCGGGGTTTTAATTTGTGTTTCTCTTTGAGCTGTTGCATGAACTTTTCCGTGTTCATCGAAGATAATGGCTCTGCTAGAGGTTGTTCCTTGATCAAGTGCGAGTAAATAGCTCATCTTTTTTATATTTGTCCCTTGAAAAATAGTGATAGTAACGCAATTATAGAAACAAGCGCATCATTTGCTATAAATGTAGTGAATTATCTGATTAATTTGCAACAGTTATGTTATGATAGCGTCGTTATCTGGGGATGTTATTGGCTTCGACGCCGATGATGAAGCTCATAGATGCATGCCGAGAGCGCATTTTCTCTCGTAAATCAAATTTGCATATTTTAGTCGCAAACGACGAATCTTACGCTCTAGCTGCCTAAGGGCAGCTTGTCCGCTTCACTGAATACTTGTGGTCAGTGAACCCGACCGAAGCGCACGCACACAAGTCCGTACTAAAGTCACGCCTCGGGGCTTTGTACTAAATCTAGAGGATCGCGTTTTGTACCCTGTTCGTCGGGTCACTTGGCGTTAAAATAATTGACGATATCTAAGCATGTAGTATTCTCGAGTGTAGTGTTGGCGGACGCGGGTTCAACTCCCGCCATCTCCACCAAAATTATTGTTATAAATTAGCCACTTATATTAAGTGGCTTTTTTATTGACATGATTTTGACATGATTTAATTTCAAATCAAGTCACACATATAGTCATGATATTAATTATCCGCAAATTTAAATTTGAATTTAATTTCAATTCTAACTATGCTTATCTTGAATTTGTTACATATTCAAGGTGAAATATGTTTGACTCAACAATTACTCATATTAAAAACCACTCTTTTAAAGTTATTGATTTATCAAAATTCTTTTTGATTAAAAAAACAACAATAGCATTTATCCCCTTTGTTTTGTCGAAAATTGCCGCAGGTTTTCCCTCACCTGCAGAAGACTATATCGACAAAACAGTTGATATGAATGAATTACTTATCTCTAACAAAGACGCCACATTCATCGTTCAGGTTGAATCACTTTCAATGAAAAACATTGGTATTCATATAAACGATTACTTGATTGTCGATCGAAGTATTCGCTCTCAACACAGCGATATTGTTGTTGCGTTCATTGATAATGATTTTACTGTAAAGCGTTTAATGATTACACAGAATATGCTGCACGATGAGTTAGTTGAATTTTTTGGATCAAGTTATGATTTTGACTCGTTACCTGCAGTTTGGCTTAAACCCGAAAATGAAGAATGCACTCCTATCCTACCGCGCTCAGAACAAGAGCTTGTAATTTGGGGTGTTGTCTCAAAAGTTATTAAAAACTTTAAATGAAACATCAAGAAAAAGTATTTGCTCTTGTTGATATAAACAATTGTTATGTCAGTTGTGAGCGATTCTTCAACCCAAGATTGAACAATGTTCCTGTTATTGTTTTGAGTAATAATGATGGTTGTGCTGTTGCTCGATCAAATGAAGCAAAAGCAATGGGCGTAAAGATGGCTGTGCCGTTGTTTCAGATTAAAGATATTGTTGAGAAAAATCAGATCCAAGTACTTTCAAGCAACTATGCAATATATGCTGAAATGTCTCGTCGATTTCATTCAATACTCGCAGCGTATGTCGCACCACATGAACAAGAAATTTACAGCATAGATGAATGCTTTTTAGATCTCACAAGTTTTAAAAATAATTACGATCTTGTTGAATATTGCCAAGGGATGAGAGAGCGGATTCAACAATGGATTGGCTTGCCTGTCTCCATCGGGATTGGTCGTTCAAAGACTGAGGCGAAAATAGCAAATCACATGGCAAAGAAAGGTAAAAGATTTAATGGCGTTTGTGACCTAGCAAACATGGACCCAAAACATCGAGATTACTTCTGGTCAATTGTAGATGTTGGCGAAGTTTGGGGCGTGGGTAGAAAACAGAATAAGAAATTGAATGAGATGGGGATTAAAACTGTTTTAGATTTATCGAAGTCTAACCCGCCAATAATGGGGAAACTTTTCACTGTCTGTATGCAACGAACAGTTTTAGAACTGCAAGGCATTTCTTGTATGCCTATTGATGACCAACCAAAACCAAAACAACAAATTGTGGCCAGTCGATCTTTTGGTGAAAAAATTACAGAACTACAAGATTTAAAAGAAGCAATGTCAAAGTATGTACAAGATGCAGTTGGGCGCTTGAGAAAAGAAAAATTATTATGTGGTGCTATTACGGCTTTTGTTCAATCAAGCCCTTTCGACAAATCTGTACCTTATTACAGCAATGGGAGAACTTATAAATTTTCTGAGCCTACTGATTGCGTATTGGATCTGGTTGAAATTGCATATGCACTTCTTGAGAAGATATATAAGCAAGATATCAAATATAAGAAGTGTGGTGTGTTTTATTCAGAACTGATTGATAAATCAAATCATATTCCAGATCTACTGTCAGATCACGAATCAAGAATAGAGAATGAAAGCTTGATGCAAGCTTATGAAGGGATCCAAGCGAAGTTTGGGAAAACAAAGATCTCAGTAGGTCCATGCTATTTTAAAGATCGAAAATGGTCGATGAGTCGAGACATGCTGTCTAAGAATTATTTTACGAAAAGTGGACTTATAAAAGTTCGTTAAAATTAGGAGTAAGAACAATGCAAAAATTTGATGGCAATATACCTGACATTCAGAAACTAACAGATCAGAAACTCACTCAAGAGCTGATACCTGCTCGATTCATTCCTAAAGTCCCGCCCGAATACGAAGGCAAAAATGTCGAATATATTTTTGACAGTTCGGATTGTTTTAATCTGACTTATGATGAGCTGGTTGAAATTGTGTCAAAAGCACGTAATGCTGGACCAAGAATGATTCCTGTTTTAGGTACAATTGGTGAGTAAAACTCATGAATATTTTAAATTATTAATTATCAGAATATATCCGAGAAGACTTGTACAATGTTTAAGAAAGAAAATCTAAACAAACTGAAAATTTGTCTAGTTAAGTTTGCTTCTGATCTAGATTCAGATAATTTAATAGGATTAATTAAGCTATCAGAAAGTTATAAACTTCTAACATTACAACCACTTGAAAAATATGCTCATGAAATTGGCGAAGATAAAACACTGGATTCAATGTCTAGATCTATGATAATGGATCAGTTAGGAGATCAAGCTGATAATATTAGAGACATTTCATCTATCGGTGAAGAACTAGCAATAATAGGATTATATAAGACTCTCGAGATAACCATAAAAAAATGTGCACGATTATCAGGATTATTTTCTGACAAAGAAATATCTGGAATGTTTAATTTTAAAAAGTTGGAATCTAATTTTGAAAAAAAAGGAATTATCATTAAAAATATTGAAAATTTTAAAGAATTTAATGAGTTAAGATTGATTAATAATAGCCTAAAACATTCTGGAAAAGTGGATATGGAATTACATGAATTAGATCCTTTATCTTGGGAAATTCATAGTGAAATAACACATTTTCCTGAGCATTTTAAACGCTTAATTAATCCAAGCCTTAATTTTTTAAGATTACTAGGAATTGAAATTGCTTCTAAAATTATCTAGTAATAATGGGCCATTAAATCAGACCTTTATTTTGTAATATTTTGCCAATACGCTAAAAACACCAAATACTTTTAAAACATCAAGTTGTAAATTTTAAAAGCTTTGGCCAAGCATAATAGATCTCTTGGCCAAAGTAATATTTTGCCAAAATCATCCACCATTTAACTGCCTAACAGCATTAAGTGAAGTCTTAAAACCGCTTGATTTATCAATACTATGTGTGACTTGCTCAATTACCCAATCGCCAGCAATCCCATCTCTAAAATTAATAAGTAGTAGCGGTTTTTCAGCTGAGATTTCTGGATTCCCAACTAAATTTAAGCTTAGTTTGTTTTCATCACGGCGCGACTGCTCATGTGCCGATCGAGCTGCTGCTTGCGCACTTTTTTCATCCTGATAAGTATGTCTCAGTCGTTTTACAGGCTCACCATCCCCCACTTTAACTTCATTTTTTTTTGCATTTTTTTTATCATGCCAATAGGTAATTACGGTTCCTGCATTATCACTTGTACTTGATGTCATATCCCAATTGCCAACATCCTCCTTTGCTAAAGTTAAAGTTGGTAATTCAATGTCACCACGTTTAACAAATAGCAATTTTCCACCCGCAGGCTTACAAATCACATCGTAACGCTTCGCTATGCGCAATAAAAAGTTTAAGTCAGATTCATCTGATTGATCGAAATGCGGTAATGTAATTTCAGCGATAGCATCACTGATTAGTGGCTCAAGACTGTGCTCTCGTGCAATTTTAGTGACAATCGCTGATATGCTTGTACTTTTTGGCCATGATCGTGATTTTTGAGTTGCTAAAGATGTTATGCCGTTTTTACTTTCCACTTGCGGCACAGCACGTCCACGAATAATCATTTTTTCAGGAGGGCCTGACAATGTAACTTCATTAACAATGAATAACCCCATATCCACCATTTCCAAGTCATACCCCATATAAATCCTTAATTCTGCCCCTTTTTTTGGAAACTCAATTGGAGATTCAGGATTGTCAGCCAGCGATATTTCGCAAGTATCTGACTCATACCCTGTTCCATCTGTTACCGAAACTGACTCATACAATCCCATGATGGTATTTGTAATATCTGCACCATTTGCAATTACAGAAAAATACGGTCTTAATCCCACAGTTTCACCTTGCGCTTTTCAATAGTTTGTTTTTTTTCAGGCAACTCGATCAAAATGCCTGCAGGAAGAATGGGCGGATATTCTGATATACCAAAATTAGCATTAATCATTGTTTCAACAACTTGCTGATCTGTACTGCCATAATATCTATATGCAATTTCATCTAATGTATCGCCAGCCTTTGTTAAGTACCTTGCCATTTCAAACTCCTATGGCATTTGTAAATGAAGCAATTAAACCCAATTGACCTGTCTTATCTGAATATTTCCGCATATTGATCGTAAACTCTTGTCGTCGTGGCATACCGAGCGCAGCAAAAAAAGATTGACCCTCAACAATGCTCTTAATAACCCAATAGCCCAAAATCTTACCTGTACCGCTAATCAACAAATGTGGTACACCCTCCGAAGCTAAATTTCGCAAATCATCAATTTGCCCCGTACCACCTTTAAATTCAGGATAAACCACCCCTGTTAAAATCTTAGAGTCTTCACCTGGACCTAAATATTGCAAATTATCCCAATCTCCAAATACAGCTTGCTCACTCCATTCGTAATTTGTTGTTCGATTTAGCTCTTGATAAGCGGCCGTATAAATACAAAATCTAAAAGTACCCAATTTCATCATTGTTAGAGATGTACCGTAAATTTGACCATCCATTATTGACTATACCCCGCATCTATCATTGAGTTTCTTCTACTCACCCCACCTGCTTTATTCATCTTTTTAATCACAATATCTGCAATTTGTTCAGCATTCTGACCAGCTGTAGGGTAGATATTGATTATGATGTTTTGGCTTGCACCACTACCTGCTGCTCTATTTGAAGAGCCTTGTGGAGTTGGTTTAATGTTATTTGGAAAGCTTAGTGCTGGTGTGGGTGGGGCTTTATCAAATGTGTTTAACACATCACCAAATTGCTGTTCCAGTACAGGGGTTCGATTGACCATACCAACCCCGATCCCATCAACAATAAACCCACCTAAGCCCGCCATCACACGCGATGGAGAATGAATATCCATTCTTTTTTTCATAAAATCAGGCATGTAACTATTAATTGAGTTCCATACACTTTTAAGTTTTTCAAAACCTGACATGATGCCTTGAATTAATCCATCAATAATATTCTTGCCAATTGAGAGAAAACTCGTCGCCAATCCAGATAAAAACACTTTTATAGCTTCAAAATTTTGCACAATATAACCAAGTGGTGTGATTGTTAGAAATAACGTACAAAGCCCAGTCCAAGCTGTTGCAACAATATTTTTTACAACACCCCATGCACTCGTCATAAATGAACCAATTGCCGACATACCTGCACTGATAGTATTAGAAATCATTGAGAATGCTGTGCTTATTACAGCTGTAATACCACCCCAAACCCCACTAACCACAGCATGAATAGCATTGAATGCACTTACAAAATAATCCTTTATTGCTGTAGTCTTTGTTGAAAAATAACCTGAAACCGTACTCAGTAATTGACTAAAAAAAGACGAAATAGCTGACCAGTTTGAAATAATTAATCGTGGTATACCAATGATCGGCATTATAAAAGTTAAAATTGGGTTGTTTGCAAAGATGCTATCTAAACCTTTGATCGCATCTTTAATAAAATTAAAACCCACACTGAAAGCACTTTTAATACCATCCCATGCGCCTGATAAAGTTGATTTAATACCACCCCACGCAGTTCCTATATTTGTAGCAATTCCAGCCCACAACTCAGAGAAGAATTTTTTAATCGGCTCCCAATTTTTGTAGATTAAATATGCTGCACCTGCAACAACAGCAACAATTGCTGTAATCGCAAGCACCATTGGATTGGCGAGCATGGCTTTACCCACAATACCCAATACAGTTCCTACCATTTTTATTGGTGAAATCAGTTTTGCGAATAACACTGCAGCAGTCCCTGCACCACCGCTTAATGCTGAAAAACTTGCTACAGCTAAAGCCATAGGTCCAAGAATTGTAGTTGCACCCAATGCCAATGCAGCAACACCACCAACAACAGCAATAACGCCAACAGCGATCTTAGTGAGCGTAGAGGCTAACTTGGGATTAGCCTGCGCCCAGCCTGTTATGGATCCGATAACATGTGACATACTTTCAGCAACGGACGAAACAACGGGCAATAACGCTGTACCGATTGTGATGCCTAATCCAACTACATTATTTTTTAATAGTTGCAACTTATTTGCAGTTGTATTTGCTCTTGCTTCATATTCAGCCTGCATTGAGTTATTCCAAGCATTTTTATTTGCTTGAGATACGCTATTTAGATTTTTCTCCAATGCTTCCATATTTGTTAACAATGGTGCAATTGACCCTAAAGATTCCGAGCCAAATAACTCTTTTAATACGGCGGCTTGTTTATACTTTTCCAGTTTTGATACAGCTTTCAAGACAGACAAGGTTGTACCCTCAGAGTCTTCCTGCATACTCTGAGCAACTTTTTTGGAATCCATTCCCAGTTCATTAAATGCAGCTTTTTGGCTTTTAGTTGCAGATTCACCTGACACCAAAGCAAGCATCATATTTTTCACACCTGTTGCAGCTATTTCTTCAGCCACCCCCATTCCACGAATCGTGGCACCAAGTGCTGCGATAGATCCTGATGCAAATCCACCAACCTCACCAAGTGGACCAATGCGCTGAACAATCTCCATAATGCCTTTGGCAGCTGCAGGAGAATTATTGCCGAGATAGTTGATTTTATCTGCGAGTTCAGTAACCTCATCTTGTGACATTTTAAATGCTGTACGCATTTCTGCCATGGCTTGTCCTGACTCTTGAGCAGTAATATCAAACGCCACTCCCATTTTCACAGCTGTTTCTGCAAATTTTGTTAATTCATTTGATGCAATACCTGACTGCGCACCTGACGCTACAATACTTGCAATATCTTTAGCTGCCATGGGTAGCTTTGTGGACATTTTCAGCACTTCAGTGTTTATTGATTTAAATTGTGATTCTGTTCCATTAAACACTTTTTTTACATCGGCCATTGCGCTTTCATAGTCGATGGCTAGCTTGACGGGAACAATCATTGTAGCAGCCGTCGCAACAGAAGCACCGAGCACTGTAGAAGCAGTGCTTTTTATTGCATTATTCTTTTGTCGGATTTTTTCAATCCTATTTAATTTTTCTTGAGCTTCAGTTAATCGCGTTAATTCAGTTGTGACACTTGAATAGCGAGCACGTAAATTATCGACATCTTTACCCATACCACCAAATGTGCGAATTGACTCGCCCAACAATGACTGTTGTTTTTTAACACGGTGGATTTCAGAACCAATTTTACCAAGTTGAGAGGTTGTGCTACCTATTGCGGTGCGTAATGATGCTGAAACCTCGCCACCGATTGAGATCGTTGCATTAAATTTCTTGCTTGACATGCCACTGACACACTAAAACCAATGTGTCATTCTGTTGTTTTTGATGCAATGTGTTCATTATTCATTTATGCAAAAAAAACCGCACTTAAGCGGTTTTCTTTGGAAGCCCCTCACACCACCAAAGCAATCTAGGAAGTGTAAGTTTTTCAATTTCAGATAATGTCCATGATGTGTGTGAAGCCAGTATGAGTACGCAGTGACGAATGTCATTTGCGCTTATTCTGTAAAAAGTCGATATGACTCTTGCACACGCTTGTAATCTTTTAGACCAAGCTTTTTAATTGAATCTGGACTTACTTCACACAGATTGGAAAACATTGTGATTTCTTGCTCTGCATCTGTTTTCCCTTTTGTTTGTAGTTCAGCAGAGAGTAAATCTTGAACGGTAGGCTCACGCATGGTGAGTATACCTTCACAATCATAACCTCTGCTCAATGTAATGTGGTGCTTACCTGCGCTTTCATCAATATCTATGTATTCTGGTTTAATAGTCATTTTTACATACCTAAGTTTTCACGAACAGGTGCAAGAATATCTACACCATCAATAATACGAACCATGTTTTCAACATCAACCTCATGAACTACTTTGCCACCAATTGTTTGCTTGTAATAAGACAAAGATAAATCATACTTATCCTTTGGTGCCTCGCCTGGTTTCGAAGTTCCTTGGTTGATTTTAACAATCTTACCTTCTAAATTATGCACAACTGCAGTTGTTGTACCATCCCACGACTCCATATGCTCTCGCACTGTAATCTTGGTTTTATTGCCTTCTCGAATACCGAAGAGTGACAACACATCTCTGCTATGCGAGTTTAATGTGAAGTCTGCTGTAAGTTTTTCCATCCCCATTGTGATATCAACTGGAGCATCCATGCCACCAGCGCGGTACTCTTCAGTTTTTAAAGCTAACTCAGGCATGTTCGCTTCATCTGAATTGCCTGCATAACCTCGACCATCAACAAAAATATTAAAATTCTTACGAATATCTTGTGCTACACCCATGTTAAATACTCCTAAGAAAAGATCTCTTTGATATAGTCATTAACCAAATGAGAGCGAAAAATAACGTGTTCAGCGGGATAAACTGGCGTAAAGTCAAAATCAAAGTAAATCTTACCTTGTGCAATCTGATCTGCTGAATTCAAATCAGGATCAGCCCAACAAGAACCACCTAGAATTGCACCAATGTTAATTAAATAACGTAAATAAGCATTTACACCTTCAATCACATCCGTAACATAGGTTTTTGTAATTCCACGGTCAACAGCCCACAAATGTGCCGCTTTTAAAGATTCATCAATCATATCTGCTGTGCGTACAACACATAAAAATGACCATTTCGAATCAGCAGATAAAGTACGATTTCCCCACAGTCGATAACCGTTTTGGCGAATAATTGTGGCAACATTGGCTTCGTTCAATAGGTTTGCGCGACTGTTAGCATCTCCCATAACAAAATCAATTGCACGTGCTGTGCCCACAATGCCGTTAATCTCCTGATTTGATGGAGACCACCACCAGCCACGCTCATTGTCTGATTTAGCAATCAAGCCTGCAACACAAGCACTAGCCCATTCCTGTGTAGCTTCGCCATCAACAAATTTCAATACTTTTGGATCTACTACAAATATACGCTTCGAACCAAAGTCTTTGCAGTATGCGACAGCATCTGCATCATTTGTATTGGGACCATCAGCAATAATTACCGCTTTCAAGCGTTCTGAAATTCCAATGAGTTCGGATACAACTGGATTCGATAATGCGGGTGTTGCATCAACTGCAGGTTTACGAGTATGAGTGAAACCTGGTGCGATTAGAATTTTTGGCACAATTCCAACAATGTTTTCGGCAGCTAAAAATGCATGTACACCTTCATATGTGCCATCATTTGCATCTACACCACCGATTACATTTGCAAGTGTTTCAGTCTCTAATTCTGATTCATTTACACGTACAGCCACAATTACTGCGCCAATTTGATCAAAAATAGAATCAATTGCTTGTGGTAGTGTTCCCGTTTCACCTAATTTTGCTGCTAGAACACGAGAGCCTGCAATTAAAATAGGTTTATTCAAAGGAAAAAGCAAAGGGTCTGCATCTGGTGCTGTTCCTATCAGTCCGATTGCAGAGCTACGCACTGTTGTAATCGGGCGCGCACCATCATCTATTGTGACATTTTGAATCCCGTGTAAAAAAATATCGCTCATTAACAACGATCTCGATTTAAAATTTTAGTCAATTTTTACGCTTTCACATCGGGATTTTCATTATTCACAATTGTTATAAA
>NZ_SGSW01000053.1:0-22446 GCF_004209125.1 Acinetobacter sp. WCHAc060033
GCTTAATAAAACGCCGACTTGTTTTAAAATCAGCATTTTGTGCTTTTTTAACTTGGTTTAATTTTTAAGTTGTTGATATTTAAATTAATATCAATGTGTACTTCGTATAACACCATTTGTTAAATGGAGCCATTATTTAATCGTTGATCGGTAATTTTTCTAAGTAATGCTTAAGTTTAGAAGTAAAGTTACACAGTTTTCTAAGTAATTAATAAATATAGACATACAAAATGCACTGTATTCATAACCATCTGAATTGACTTCAATCCCCCTCAGCATTATTCTTAGCATGCTGACCTACATTGTCAGTTGGTTTTGACAGACCAAGCGTATAGCGTATCAGGTACTTATATTCTTCCTGAGTATAAGTCTTGTGCGAAACCTTCTCGTCCCCCTTTGCGGTAGAACGGGAGGGGGACGCGTTCGCGCGTGCTGGCTCTATATGCCCAGTCTGTCAACCCCTTTTCGTTCTGCCACCATAATCAATTGACAGTGATTCGGTAGAACTTCTTATGCATATAGGAGTCCATCATGGTCATTCAAAACATCCCCTTACTGTACTGAATTCAATTTCAAACAGCTGACTCTTCACCCAGCAGTTGAAGGGATTTATTCGTCTCATTTTATTCATATCCGCATATCTTCCTGACTCGGGAACATGCGTCTTTGTGTCTTAAATTTTGATTTCAATACAGAACAATACTAGAGGGGAGCTTTATGAAAATTCAAACATTCAGCATGCTTGCTGTATTTCTTTTACCTATTTTATCTGCCTGTTCATCTATGGATAGCAAAGACCGTAAAGCCTATATCGAACAATGTATGTATCCAAATGCTGCCATTAAAACCGCAGTTGAAAGTGAAGAAACCTGCGCCTGTCGCTATGACAGCATTCGTGAACAATACGGCAAGCCATTCTTTACAGTGCCGATCACCAATGATGAAGACAGACGACGTCTGGACTTTGCCAGAGGCTATACCGTGGGTAAATGCAGAGGGTAGGAACATGCAAAATAAAAAATTACTTTTCATCATTGCTGTTGCTTTGTTTACAGGCTGTACTTCCAAACAAGAGAAAGCTTGTCAGGAAGAAGCCAATGTGGCTGAAACTGTGATGCAGGCTCGCTTGACCTATGGTGGCTTTGCCGAAGCGACTTATATGCTCGCAGGCGATAACGATGAGCTGAGAGAACAACTCAGACCGATCGTTCATGATGCCTTTGAATATGGTCGAGGTGGTACAGCGACTTTCGAAAAAACCAAACAAGTCTTCAAAGACAAATATTACCAACAGTGCATGGATAGACCAGCGCCTTGATGTGAATGCTTAAGCATATGGGGAATAGGGGGAAGAGATAAAATGAAAAAAGATCATGATGTTGGCAACCATAGTTATGTTCACAGTCGGTTGTGAAAAGCAACCAGAAGCAGCGCAAGCGCAGAATACCGCAGTTCAAACCGAAGCGGTCAAAACAAAGGTTCAAACAGACAAACTGACCGAGAAAGAATTACAGGATTTAGAGTCCCTAGAAAAATCGCCCAGTGAAGA
Organism: Acinetobacter sp. WCHAc060033; assembly: GCF_004209125.1. Classification (NCBI taxonomy): domain Bacteria; kingdom Pseudomonadati; phylum Pseudomonadota; class Gammaproteobacteria; order Moraxellales; family Moraxellaceae; genus Acinetobacter; species Acinetobacter sp. WCHAc060033. The sequence continues at coordinate 1,550 of NZ_SGSW01000053.1, forward strand.
AACAGCAGCTACAGCAGGTTATTATCTCAGTAATTTGGAAGTGACGCCTGTTGAAGAGATCCGCGAATTTATTGCCAAAGGCTGGGATGAATGGGAAACCCTGAATAGACAGGAAGCAGAGAAGGACGCACAACAAACACCATCCGACCAAGGCGATGCTTCAATGCAATATCGTATTGAAATCAAGAATCAGGTCTTTGGTGGAAAGCATGAGGTTGAAACAGCCTATCTACATTTAATCTCATTGTCCGATAGTATTACACTAGATCGAGTGGTGGTGAATCGGGGTAACTGTAGAGCGGATTATCGTGATGGTGCCAATCCTATTTTGTATGGGAAATCCATGCGTTTCTTTTTAAATTGTGATCCACGGAATGTCCGAGAGGTGGTTGCGGTACTCAAAGATGGGCGTGAAATTGTGATGACAGCTCAGTAGGCCTAATAGAGTATTTATTTTAATATCTATCAAACACTTGTACTATGCTTTATACAGTTGAGTCGTTGAGAACTTTGAGCGGATTGAAAGAAATTTCAGTTATATAACATAAAGATGAATCAATATACAGAATGCGTTTATTGAGTCTATTACACAGGGCTTAATAAGAATATTCACAAGACAAATCTTAATCAGGCTGCTGGACTTCATTCTAATCAAGGGATGGGGTTCAGCAGCCTTTTTGTTTATAAGGATAAAACTCATGGCACATCAACTTGAACAAATGGCCTATGTAGGGGAAACCCCTTGGCATGGCTTAGGCAACCAACTCACGCAGAACCAACCGATTGAAGTTTGGGCACAGCAGGCAGGCATGGAGTGGCGCATTGAATCTTCCAATGTTAGCTATATGGCGCAGAATGAACGAGGGCAAAGCATCATCATGCCCTATGAAGAACAACGGGTGTTATACCGCTCAGATACGCATGCACCACTCTCCGTGGTCAGTCAGCGTTATCAGGAAGTCCAACCCATGGAAATCCTGAATTTCTATAAAGACCTGACTGAACAATCAGGCTTTGAACTGGAAACCGCAGGAGTACTTAAAGGTGGGAAGAAATTCTGGGCATTGGCACGAACAGGACAAACAACATCGCTTAAGGGGAAAGATGTCAGCAATGGTTATATTCTCTTAGCCACGGCTTGTGATGGCACTTTAGCGACTACAGCACAATTCACCAGTATTCGTGTGGTGTGTAATAACACCTTAGCCATTGCCCTCAAAGGACAGAACAGCAGTGCAGGCGTGGTCAAAGTGCCACACAGTACCAAGTTTGATGCTGAGAAGGTCAAGCAACAATTGGGTATATCTATCCATGCATGGGATGAACACATGTATGAAATGAAACAACTCAGTCAACGTAAAGTCACCCAACAGGAAGCAGCTGCTTACTTTGATGCCGTATTTAACAACACCAGTCTGAGTATTACTGAACAGGATGACAGCATTATTCAGTTCTATCGCAATGTGGCGAATCAAGCTGAAGCAACTAAAATTGACCAAACCAAAACTGAACCGAATGGACGTGCTATGTCCAAAGTCATGACCATGTTTAACGGACATGGGCGAGGGGCGGAACTCAGTTCAGCCAAAGACACCGCTTATGGCTTATTGTGCTCGATCACCGAATTTTCTGACCATGAACGTCGAGCCATGAGTCAGGATCATCGACTTGATTCAGCTTGGTTTGGTGCAGGAGCAGGCCTCAAGCAACGTGGCTTAGAACAGGCTTTAAGGATGATTACCTGAGCTCAAATGCTTAAGCTAACCAATTCAACAACCCATTAACCAATATAACTTTAGATACCTCACAGCCACATCTTCGGATGTGGCTTTTTTATGCCCGCAATTTACAAAATAGGAAATCATCATGAATACAGCACTAAACACGCCTCTCAATGTAACATCGAATCCAATGGTCAATATTCATACCAATCGTCCCAAATTGTTGACCGCTAAACGCTTTGTGGATACCAAAAAACTCAGCCAATCGGAATGGCTAGAAGTACGTCGGCAAGGTATAGGTAGTAGTGATTGCGCCGCAGCCTGTGGACTGAATCCGTATATGTCGATGTTAGAACTGTGGGTGATCAAGACAGGACGCATCCAACAAAACATTGAAGATGAAAGTGAAGGACATGCACCTTTATATTGGGGTAAACAACTCGAACCCTTAGTCGCTGAATACTACAGTATGCACACCAACTACAAAGTCCGCAGGGTGAATGCAGTATTACAACATCCTGAAGCGGATAAATATTTCATGTTAGCCAACTTGGATTATTCCGTGGTGGGTGATGCCGATGTACAAATTCTCGAATGTAAAACCGCAGGGGAATACGGTGCAAAACTATGGCGAGAGGGTGTACCTTTATACGTGCTGTGTCAGGTACAGCATCAATTGGCGGTGACAGGCAAACAAGCAGCGCATATCTGCGTGCTGATTTGTGGGCATGAAACCCGCATTTTTAAAGTGACCCGCTCTGAATCGGTGATCCAACATATCGTGAATGCGGAACGTTACTTCTGGGAATGCGTTGAAAATGATACGCCACCTGAAGCAGATGCCAGTGAATCGGCAGCCAAAGCTTTGCAACTGCTTTATCCCGAACATGTGCCACTCAGTACCACAGATTTATCTGAAGACGAACAAGCCAATCAACAGTTTGAGCAATTGATTCAAGCGCGCAACCAAATCGAGAAATATCAGGAACAATTCGATCTCTTTAAACATCAACTGCAAGCCAAGATGCAAGATGCTGAACGTGCGGTATTTACAACAGGTTCAGTGACGTGGAAAAAGTCTAAAGACTCGATTAGCTTAGATAGTAAGGCACTACTGAAACAGCATCCTGAATACCTCAGCCAATTTCCACACAATAAACAAGGCTCACGGCGTTTCAATATTTATACCGATTAGCCTAAGCAAAATATCCAAGCTCGATACTCCAAATCCCATGCCTCAGTGCATGGGATTTTTTTATGCTAACTTTATTTTAATTCAAACGTGAACAGAGGAAACCACCATGATTAAAGGTTTAGCCATTACACCACCGACACTCGGACGCATTAGTATCGGAAAAATTGTTGAAAAGAATGGAAAGCGAGTCCCTGAAAAGGATGACCAATTCACCATTACCAGTCAAATTCAAAGCAAAGACGGATGGATTAAGCATCCAATGGATGAACAACTTCGTACCAAAGCTCTCAACCAAAAACTCCGAACCATTCCTGTACGGATGATTTTCAATAATCCTGAATTAAACCTTAGAGCTGAATATAGTCTGTTTGATCGACAAACTGGACGCCCCGTGTGCGTTGGCAATGGTGAGACCTGCCAACGACTGACCAATCAAGGTGTAGAACAACATCTATGTCCATCACCTGACCTATGTCCATTGGCAAAAGGAGGCAACTGTAAGCCTTATGGACGGTTGCATGTCAATTTAGATGAATCGGATGAACTTGGAACATTCATCTTTAGAACCACAGGTTTCAACAGTATTCGGACTTTGACAGCACGGTTGAGTTACTACCATGCAGCATCGAATGGCTTACTTTCATGTTTGCCACTGCAACTGACTTTGAGAGGTAAGTCCACTACACAAAGTTATCGAACACCTGTGTATTACGTGGATTTAACTTTACGTGATGGAACCAATCTACAAGATGCAATTCAAACTGCTCAAGAGATAGATCAGCAAAGTAAAGCTCTAGGTTTTAATCAAGCTGCTTTAGATCAAACAGCATGGCAAGGTTATAGCAATGCACGGTTTGAGGTGAATGGTGAGGAGGGATTGGATTTGGTGGAGGAGTTTTACGCAGAGGAAAACCAAGAGACTGACATTGAATACGCTCAGCCTGAAACGAAAACTAGAGCCGAAATCAAGTCTAAGTCGAATCAGCGTGAGGGTTTTGTGCAGGAGATTCAAAAAGGCTTACAGCAGAATGTACGCGCTGTGAATTAGATCGGAGTGGATGAGATTGGACTCAGTAAAATTTTATTGGACTGCCCTATTATCTGAGCGAATCACCGCTCGCACCAATGATTAGGAGTCAACATCATGAATGCGTTCACAGGTCAAACTTTTCAGATGAATCAGATTATTAATATTAAACAAGTTGCTTTATTTATAGGAGTGGGACGTTCAACTATTTATGAAATGATGGATGAATATTCTCCTTACTATGATCCAACCTTTCCAAAGAAAGTAAAAATCACGCAAAATCGCATCGGTTGGCCAGCTTATGAAATCCATCAATGGATTGAGAGTAAGTTGGCAAGCCGATAAAAATGGGAGTTTTAACTCCCTTATTTTTTGTTTTAATAGATACAGTTAACTTTCAGTCTAAATATTCTAAATAAAAAACAATGGGCTATGTCGAATAAAAATCTAACCAAATCTAGCAAGCATTTGAGTTTTGATATTTTACCGATTATTTTAAAGTTCAATCATAAGTTATCATTTAAAAAAGAGTATTGTTCATGTTTTATGCTATTTACAAAATTTAATAAATTTGAAACAATTAAATGTGGAATCAATCACAATTACTAACATCATGCGAAATTTAAGACATAATAAGGTCAGTTTAGCTATATTTTTAGCAATCTTGGGTACAACAGTTAAAGCAGCAGAACCACAACCTCGTCCAGAGTTTGAAACGGATGCAACAATACGTCAACAACAACGAGATGAAGCACTCCAAAAGCAATTACAACCGACACCCAATGTACAAACAGGGTTAGCTCAAAGCTTACAGGCACAACCACAACTACAATATTTAAAATCATACAGTGAAGATGTGTGTTTTGAGATTAAAAAATTTGTTTTGCAGGGTGATAATGCCCGAGATTTCACCTTTGCCATGCGTCCAGTGACTCAAGGCGAATACAATGTTATTGGTCGATGCATTGGGGTTCAAGGATTGAATCAGGCATTAGATCTTATTCAAAACAGCATTATTAGCCATGGTTATGTCACCACACGAATTTTGCTACCACAACAAAACATTGCTTCTGGTGTGATTCATTTACAAGTGATCGCAGGTAAAGTTGATCAAATCAAATTTGCACCAAATACTTCAAAACGTGCACATAAATTCAATGCGCTGCCTGTCAAAACAGGTGACATACTGAATATCCGTGATATTGAACAAGGCTTAGAAAACTTTAAACGTGTCCCGACAGTAGAAGCTGATTTTAAAATCAAACCAGCGGAACAACATAATGAACCAGGCTACAGCGATTTAGAATTGGCATGGCAGCAATCTAAGCCTTATCGAATTCATTTAGGTGTTGATGATGCAGGTTCAGATTCAACAGGCAAATATCAAGGGACAGCTACGCTATCACTCGATAACTTACTCACTGCCAATGACCTTTTCTACGGAAGTTATAACCATGATTTAGGCGGTGGTGATGATGGTAAACGTGGTACAGATGGATATTACCTGAGTTATACCATTCCAATGGGCTATTGGTTATTGAGCAGCAGTTATAGTAAATCGAATTATAATCAGACTGTCGCGGGTGCCAGTGAAAACTACTTATACAGCGGTGAAAGTAAGTTAATCGGTGCAGATTTATCTCGTGTACTGTATCGTGATGCGAAACGTAAGACCACAGCAACTGTGGGTGGATGGTATCGTGAATCCCAGAATTTCATCAATGATACCGAAGTTGAAGTTCAACGACGAAAAACAGCAGGCTGGAAAGCCAGCTTAGACCATACAGAATATCTATCCAATGCTACATTGACAGGAAATTTCACCTATAAACGTGGAACAGGCGCGTTCAATGCTATGTATGCACCTGAAGAAGAATATGGTGAAGCTTTTACCCATGTGGGTATATTACAAGCCAATGCCAGCCTGCAAGTTCCATTTAAAGTAGGACAACAAAATTTACAATATCTTGCAGAATGGCGCAGCCAATACAGTAAAAAACCACTCACCCCACAAGATCGCTTCTCAATAGGTAACCGTTATACCGTGCGCGGTTTTGATGGTGAACAAACCTTGATGGCAGATAATGGTTTCTTAGTTCGTAATGAAATCAGTGGTTCTATCGCCAAACTCCCAATGCAGTGGTACAGCGGAATTGATTATGGCGAAGTCGGTGGAAAAACTGCACATGAACCAAATCCACTTCTAGGCACCAGTTTAATGGGTGCAGTTGCAGGATTAAGAGGTCAAGTGTTGAAATCGGTCAGCTATGACGTCTTTGTTGGAACACCGCTGAAGAAACCAGATCACTATAAAACAGACAACCTGACATCAGGTTTTAGTCTGAATTGGATGTATTAATCTCAATATTTATCACATTACCCAGTATTTAAAATATTTAAAAATTAAGGTCGATCATTATGAATAAGAATCGCTATCGCATTATATTTAGCCAAGCTCGTGGTATGTTTATCGCAGTTGCTGAAATTGTAAAAAGTAAAACCAAAGCAGCAGGACAAACCATACTTGCAGGTGATGGCGATTCAGAACCAACAGCATCATTGACGTTGAATACTTATAAAAGACTCAATCCAATCAACTTTGCTGTGATTAGCTTACTCGGTGCAGCGATCTATACCTTGCCGATGGCAAGCATTGCAGGCAGTCAGATTGTCGCAGATAAATCAGCACCCAACTCACAACAAGCGACCATACTCAATACCAGTAATGGCTTGACTCAAGTTAATATCCAAACACCAAGCGCAGGCGGTGTATCACGTAATACTTATACCCAATTTGACGTTGGACAAGAAGGTGCAGTTCTTAACAACTCACGTAATAATGTACAGACACAAATCGGTGGATGGGTACAAGGTAACCCGTGGCTTGCCAAAGGCGAAGCAAAGGTTATTCTCAATGAAGTCAACAGTAGTAACCCAAGTCAACTCAAAGGTTATTTGGAAGTTGCAGGCAAACAAGCTCAGGTCGTGATTGCCAACCCATCGGGTTTAGTCTGTGATGGATGTGGTGTCATTAATGCGGATCGCTTCACGCTGACCACAGGTCAGGCAGTAATGAATCAAGGTTATCTTGAATCATTCCGTGTACGTGAAGGGCAAGTGACCATTGAAGGTAAGGGCTTAAATGGTAGCATGACGCCATATACCGATATCTATGCACGTGCTTTAAACATCAATGCTGGACTATATGCCAATGAGTTAAAAACCATATTGGGTCAAAATGATATTAATCTTCAAGACCCATCCGCACCTCAAATTACCAAAGCAACGACCAGTGGGACAGCAACAATTCAAACAGCCCCTCAACCGAGTTATGCATTAGATGTTGGGCAATTGGGTGGGATGTATGCAGGTAAGATTTACCTGATTGGGACAGAAAATGGACTCGGTGTGCGTAATGCAGGTTCAATCAATACTACAGCAGCTCAAATGACTTTGAATGCCAATGGTGACTTGGTCAATACGGGCAATATCATTGCCAATAAAGATCAAATTGCTATTCAAGCTCAAAACGTTCAGAACAGCGGTAACATCAGTAGTACCCAAAGCAAAATACAAGTCGATGCAACGGATATTCAAAATAGTGGTTTAATTGCCACCAGCGATGAACTTAAACTGAATGCTCATGGCAACATCAATAACAATAATGGGGTGATCAATGCAGGACGCCTTGATTTAACGGCACAAAGCTTAAGTAATAACACGGGTAAAATTGAACAAACAGGACAACAGCAACTTAATATTACCGCGAAAAACTTAGATAATACACAGGGCTTGATTGGACAAGCGACGCAAGAAAATAGTGCAGGAACAGGCTCAAGCACAGGTGGAACCACCACGCCAACGGTGACAGATCCTGAACAAAACTCTTCAGCACAAGATGCCAGTACAGTTACAGTTGCTCCTACAGAATCATCAGCCCCAAAAACTTTTGCAGCAGGCAATATTCAGATTGCGCAAAATATCCAAAACATTGCAGGTCAACTTGTTAATAATGCCGACATTAACTTAAAGGTACAGGACAGCATTAAAAACAATGGGGGTGAGATACAGCTCCCTGAACTACAGTTCAATGGGCAAAACTTTGAAAACCAAGCAGGTAAACTGACCGCTAAAGTGATTAATATCACTGCACAAAATGCCGATAACCAAAAAGGCTTGATTGATGCGACTGAAAGCTTTGATTTAAATGCACAACAACTTAAAAACAATGAAGGTCGCTTACAAAGTGCCAAAGCACTCAATGTGACATCGGCGCAAATTGATAACAGCAAAGGACAAATTCTAGCGACTGATAGCTTGACACTGGGTTCAGAGCAGACCAACAATACTGAGGGCGTCATTGGCTCGGTCAATGCTGATGCTCAGCTAAATATCAAAGCACTGAACAATAATAAAGGTGAAATTTCAGCGCAAAATGTACAGCTCACTGGGCAAACATTAAATAACCAACAAGGCTCCATTCAAGCCAAAACGGGTGATTTAGCCCTAAAAGTTGACCAGATTGATAATGGTCGTGCGCAAGATAGCGCAGGAAATTTCACGGCTAGCAAAAATCTTAGCATCACCGCACAACAGCTGAATAGCACAGGACAAATCTATGCAGGAGATACTGCTGATTTAACGGTGAAACAGCTACAGCAAGATGGTCAATTGGCAGCACTGAATAAAATCAAAGTACAGTCAGACAATATCACGAGCAAAAAAAATGCAATTTGGGCAGCAGGTTTAGATTCAGAAGGCAAACTCAGTCAAAGTGACGCGACATTAAATATTGATGCACAACAAGCGCAAATCGCGGGTACCGTTTTGTCAGGTGAATCGGTTGCTATTCATGCAACACAAAATGCTGATCTCAGTCAAAGTGCTACACAAGCAAAAAATATTAAGATTAATACGCAAGAACTCAATACGTCGAATGCTAAAATCATTGCAGATCAACAACTGGATCTAATCGGCAAACAAAGTATCAATAACCAACAAGGTCAATACAGTGCAGTGCAAGTCAATATTGACACGGCACAACTGAATAATGACCAAGGTCTGATTCAACATACAGGACAAAATGATTTTATCCTGAATGTGGCAAATCGTATTGATAACAATGCGGGTAAGATCATCAGTAATGCCAATAATACTGAGATTAAAACTGCAAACTTAAGTTCAGTCGCAGGTGAGATTCTCCATGCAGGTGATCAACAACTTAAAATCACTGCACAAAACCTACAAGGGCAACAAGGCAAAATTCAAAGTAATCAGAATTTACAACTTGAATTGGGTACAGCTCATTTAGACAATGCCACGACTGCTGCAGAAAATATTAACCTCAATGCAACGACTCTCAGCCATAAACAAGGACAATTGATCCAAAGTGATGCCAATGGACAGTTGAATGTCAATGTTGCGCAAGCCTTGGATAATACCTCGGGCGTGATCAGTGCCGCAGGTCAAGCCACACTCAACACTGCTGATTTAAACAATCAACAAGGCGTGATTCAAACCCTAGCGGACAAAGACCTGAAGATCACGAGCCAAAAACTCGACAACCAGTCAGGCAAAATCATTGCTGGACGTGATGCCAATTTACAAGTCAGTGAACTGAACAATGATCAAGGTACAGTGTATGCTGATGGAAAATTAGATCTTCAGGCCACACAAGATGTTCGCAACCAACAAGGCTTAATCGCATCACAACAAGCATTGAGTATCAAAGGGCAAAATCTAAACAACCAAAATGGACAAATCCAATCTGAACAAAGTGATGTTCATTTAAACCTCACACAAAGCATCAATAATCAGTCTGGCCGTATTCAATCTGCACAAGCATTGAATATCCAAAGTCCACATCTAGAAAATAAAAATGGACAATTGGTTTCAGGTACAGAGAGTCAAATCAATGTAGCCCAATTGAATAACCAAGCAGGTACGATTTATTCTAAAAAACAACTCGATGTGACTGTATCGGGTACAGCAGACAACAGTGCAGGAACGATTGCCGCAGAGCAAAACCTGAATTTAAATGCACAACAATTGTTGAATGATGCAGGACAAATCCGTTCAGAAAATGCTGATACCGTACTGAATGTGACGCAGGACATTAGCAATAACACAGGCTTAATTTCAGCAGACAAAGATTTAACACTGAACGCGCAAAATGTTCATTCGCAAAAAGGCAAATTACAATCAGGTGCCAATGCCACAGTTCAAGTTAATAGCATAGACAACAGCGAAGGTGTGATCTATGCAGCAGAACAATTACAACTGAATGCTACTGGTGAGCTGAACAATCGCAAAGGTGTGGTGGCTGCAGAACAATTGGTTGACCTAAAAGCTGGTTCAGTGATGAATGATGCGGGACAAATCCGTTCGCAACAAGACCAATTAAAGCTCAATGTACAAAATGAATTAAGCAATTTGGCAGGTGAAATTTCAGCAGAAAAAGCGATTGAACTGACTGCAAATAAGTTGCTCAATAACCAAAACGGGAAAGTGATTGCAGGGTTATCACTCAAAGCAACCACACAGCAGATTGATAATAATACAGGTACGATTTACGCCAAAGATCAACTCAACCTCAATGTTGCAGATCGTCTTAATAACCAGTCAGGTACGATTGCGGCCAACCAACAAGTACAGATTCAAGCCAACAGTTTAAACAACAATGCGGGCAAAATACGTTCGGAACAAAATCAACTCGATTTAAATGTAAAGCAAACCTTGGATAACCAATCAGGTGAAATATTTGCAGGCACCCATGCCAATATCAATGCAACCACGCTGAACAACCAACAAGGCACGATTTACGCAAAAAATCAGCTTGATTTAAAAGCAGGGCAACTGAATAACCAACAAGGACAAGTGTATTCGGAAGGTTTAGCCAATGTTACAGTTCAAGGTGATGTTCAAAACCAAAAAGGTGTCATCGTTGCAGGACAAAACCTCACTCTGCAAAGTCAAAACTTAGACAATACAGAAGGTAGCCTACGCTCTGAAAAAGCAGATTTAACACTCAATACCCAAGGACAATTGATTAACCAACAAGGTGATATTTATGCAGGACAAAATGCTAACTTAAATACACAAAGTTTAATCAATAATGCAGGGCAAATTGCTTCACAAAAACAATTAAAGATTGACACCCAGCAACAACAACTGAGCAACCAAAACGGTAAAATCATTGCCAAAGTTGTCGATTTGAAAACAGGAACATTGGACAACCAAGCAGGTTTAATTCAAGGTGAACAATCCGTTAAAGTCGATACTCAAAATCATGCTTTGCTGAACAATAACTCAGGTGATCAAGCAGGCATTCTGAGTCAAGGAAGCCTTGAAATTGCAAATGTTTCACAGCTGGATAATATCAGTGGCTATATCGCAGCAGTTGGCTCAACCAACATCACTGCACAAAATTTGAATAACAACAAAGGTCAAATCAATAGCCAAGCAGATTTGAGCATTCAGCAACAGGCTTTAGGCGGTCGTATAGATAACTTGGCAGGACAAATCCAAGCACAGAAAAATCTTAATCTCAATACGGATACGATCAATAATAGTGGTGTAGGCAGTCATTTGGTTGCAGGGGAAAAACTGACTGCCAATACCACACAGCTGATCAATAGCCAGACCAAAGATGCCACCACTCTGGGTGGAATTGATGCTAAAAATATTGAGCTCAATGCACAAGAGTTGGATAACCAAAGTGGAGCAATTCGTGCTAGCGAAAATGCAACATTGAATATTCAAAATCAACTGTCTAACCAATCAGGTTCGATCAGCAGTTTAGATACCTTAAATATAGGGACATCGAATAAAACCCTCAATGTGAACAATACAGGTGGTGAGCTGTTGGCTAAAAACCAATTGAATCTCAAAGCCAATGAATTGATTAACAAAGGGAAAATTATCAGTGAAGGCAATATTGATATTGACCTGAAACAAAGCTATACCCACACCAAAGACGATCAAATTGCTGCCAATGGTACATTAAAACTCAGCACTGAAAAGAACCTCATCAATCAGTCTGAACTGACGGCTGGTCAGAAAATAGAACTAAATGCACAAAATATCGACAACCAATCGGGTGCAACAATTTCCTCCAATGAAACCCATTTGACAGCGCAAGATACGGTGCATAACCAAGGTTTAATCAACGGTGAGCTCACCCATATCCAAGCCAATCGAGTGTGGAATGATGGAGCGCGTATTTATGGTACACAAGTTTCAATTCAAGCCAATACTTTAGACAACAAATCTAACACTGCTGGCACAGGTGCAGTGATTGCGTCTCGTGGGGATATGGATCTAGGCATTGGAACGCTCAATAACCAGTCAGGTGGGGAAGTAAAATTAGATGCACGTGATAATGCTTGGATTTTTAGTGCGGGGAATTTAAATGTTGGTGGGAGTTTGGATGGAGATTTAAAAGCTCAAGGTAGTGCAAATAAAATTTATAATGGAAGCGCCACGATTGAGTCTTTAGGGAATATGACTTTAGTTAGTAATTCCATACTCAATAATAATGAGCGGTTTAACGCTTCTGTGCATGAGGTGAGTCGTAAAGAGATCCATACCTATGAAATTAATGGCAAAGTTTATGATGCTAAAGATATTATTATTCATAAGGGGGACAGGAGTTTACTAGATTTTGAGACTCCAAGTGATGGAACTTATCAGGATGCTATTGAAACAAAATATACGGAAGTCACTAAGCTAAAGCAAATTGATGACAGTGTTACAGGGCAAATCCTAGCGGGAAATAATTTAAGTATTGAAAGTCAAGATATTCGTAATGAGCAAAGTCAGATGCTTGCAGGTCAGGTATTTGACAGCAAAGGGGTGGATGTTAAACATACTGAAGTCGAAGGCTATCAACTTGTAACCGCAAAGAATACAACGAAAATTAGACATTACCGTGTTAAAAGAAGTACTGGTCCTTTCAATTCAAATCATAAAATGTTTGGTGAAACTGAAAATCTAGCATTTTCAGTTCCAGAGGTTACCACTCATCCTGACATAGATGTATCAGAACATGGTGGAAACAAGACCATTACGAACAAACAAGCATCGATTACCGATACACAAAAGTCTACTGAAAACTTAGATTTAGACTCTGTTTCAGAAACAAGTATTACACTCAGAAATCAGCAAGCTTCTAATAATAGTATTAAGACGGATTCAGGGGAGCAAATATCTGCTGATACGAACAATACTTATAAATCAGACAAAACAAATGACTTAAAGATTAACAATTCAACGATCAATAATATTGATGCTGAACAGCGTAATGCAAATCAGTTGGATGATGCGCAGCAATTACAATTGGATCCGCAAAACTTATATGTTCAAAATAATCAAACTCAAACAGAAATTAGGACGGTAAATCAAGAGTACCTTACTTTACCAAGTAATGCCTTATATATTACGACAGCAAATAGTCAGGCGAAATATTTTGTAGAAACGGATCCTGCATTCTCAAATTATAAAAACTGGCTATCATCCGACTATATGCTTAACGCACTTGGGCTCGATCCTGCGATGCAACAAAAGCGAATTGGCGATGGCTACTATGAGCAACGTTTGGTTCAAGATCAAATTGCTCAATTAACAGGTTATCGTTTTTTAGAAGGTTACGGTTCGGATGAAGATCAATATCAGGCATTAATGAATAATGGGCTTACATTTGCAAAACTTTATAATCTGAGACCAGGAATAGCCTTAACTGATGCGCAAATTGCACAACTGACTACAGATATTGTGTGGTTGGAAGAAAAAACAATCAAACTTGCGAATGGTACAACGACAAAAGCTTTAGTACCTCAGGTGTATGTGCGTGCGCGTGTTGGTGATTTAAAAGGGGATGGTAGTTTAATTAGTGCGAATAAAGTCAATATTCAAATGAGTGGCGATGTACTCAATAGTGCGACCATTGCAGGACGAGAAGTTGTTAGCATTAGTGCGAATAATATTAACCAATTGAATGGACGCATTGAAAGTAATCAATTAGCACTCAAGACGCAAAAAGATTTAAATAATATTGGTGGAACGATTAGCGCAAAAACGTCTGCTATATTGGATATCGGTGGTGATTTTAATCACCGTAGTACAATATATGACGCACAAAATATTGAGGGTGAAAATGCATTTATACGACAAGGTATAGATCGAAAAGCGGCTTTATATGTTGGTAGTCCATTAAATGTAAATAGCACAAATACTGAACACCTAACAACAACCCTGACAATCCGAGTAGGTGGTGATGTCCGTTTAGATGCGGCTGATATCTCAAACAATAATGGCAATACTGACCTTCAAGCAGCTGGACATCTCTCATTGAACGCTGTAACAAATCGTCAACTCGACCAAAGTGTGAATAATGCGGATAATTACCACAAGCGTGAAGAAGTGCGAGATATTGGAAGTTTAATTACAGGCTTAGGGAATGTTAACTTAAACGCAAACCAGATTTCAGGTAAAGCGGTAAATATAGAAAGTAAAACAGGTGATCTAGCATTAGTTGCCCAAAATGGCATAACACTTGAAAATGGAGAAAGCCGAACCTCAGTAGATCAAGGATTGTCGATCAAAACCAAAGCTTTGATTGGCAATAAAACGGAAAAAACAAAAGAGCAATGGAATACAAGTGAATCTATAGCCAACCAACTCAAAGCAGGCGGAAATATTACCCTTGATACACAACAAGGAGATATTACAGCAACACACTTGAAAGCACAGGCAGAAGAAAACATACAAATCCATGCACAGCAAGGTAATGTGACATTAAATTCTGCAATTGATGAAAACAGCCATAGTTCAACTTCAGAGAAGAAAAACTTCGCAACTTATAACAACCGACAAACGGGCTATATTAACCAAGAGGTTGCACAAACTCAGCTCACGGCTGGAAAAAATGTTGATATTAATGCTGGAAAAAACATAGAACTACAAGCCAATGATGTCAAAGCAGGACAAAACATTTATGTTGGAAATACATTGATGCAACGTCAAGCGGATGGCACATTAAAAGCGGCTGATGGCTCGTTAATGCCTGAAAATGTAAAACTCAGTACAGTTGAAACACATGATCAGCAATGGGATGAACAACAGAGTGGCTATCGAGGAGTATTTAAAGAACTTGTAAAAGTTGCAGAAGTTGGTTTGGCAGGCGTTAAGTCACTGTTCCCTGGCGTAAATGTTGATACAAAACTGACCGTTGGTGAAACATCGAGCCAACGAGATGAACAAATTAAGCAAACAGGAACCAACCTAACAGCAGACAATGTTTATGTTGGATCATCAGGACAAACCACCTTGACCAGTGCAGAAATATCTGCAAAAAATACAGTAATTTCGGGTCAAAAAGTAACATTAGACTCAGCTGAAGAACAAAATATAACAGCACAATCACACAGTAAAGAAAGCATAGAAGGCTTAGGTGTTAAGCTGAATAAAGATAATATCCGTCTAGGTGGCTTTATTTCAGAAGATGCTTCACAAAGTAGCAAAACCACAGAAACTACCCATAAGACAGGCTCAATCCAGACTGAAAACCTTAAAATACAAGGTGCAGAAGGTATAGATATACTCGGCCAAAATATCAAAGCGACAGGTGATACAGTTCTTGATCATGGTCGTGGAGATCTCAATATTGGTGGCTATGAAAATAAAACGACAGTAGAGGATAAAACACATAAAGAAACGATCAGTGCAGAAGTAGGCGTGCGAAATGCTTACTTGGATGCCGCACTTGCAGTAGGTGCGGTCAAAGACGCAGCCGAGGCAGTTAAACAAGCCAAAGATCAATATAGTCAGGCACAGCGTGATTATGCATCGGGTAAAATCACCAAAGAAGCACTGGACGATACCAAAGCTAATGTTGCAATGGCGACAGCCAATCTTGCCAATGCACAAATTGCTGTAGGGGCGGCAGCAGCTTCTGCAGCAGCAAGTTCAGCAACCTATGGTTTTACCATTGGAGCTAATGGAGAACGCACAGAAACGACAACTTCTACCAATACGACACAAGGCAAATGGCAAGGCAGTCAGTTAGATTTAAATAATTTGACACTCAAATCAGAAAATCAAGATGTTAACTTGCAAGGAAGCAGTTTAACAGCAACGGGAACAACAACATTTGATGGTACAAAAGACTTCAATGTAACGGCTGGTACAGAACATGGACAGCAAGAAAGTAACAGTAAAACCAATAACCAGTCAGTGAGTTATACCTCTGGTGGTGGTGGAAGTGTAACAGCAGGCAAACAAACTTCGAAATCACAAGATGAAAGTTTGACGCATGTAAACAGTCAAGTCGAATTAAACCAAGTTACAGGTGCCATAAATAAACTGAATATCCAAGGTGGTGAAGTTAGTATTGCAGATCGTGGTAATCTTCAAGTAAAAGAAATACACGTTGAAAGTCTACAAGATACAGCCTCTGGTACGAGCAAGAGTAAAGGTGGTTCAATGGGGGCTGGCTTTGGCTCAAGTGGCTTGAGTAATGTCACAGCAAGCTATAACCAAGCCAAAGGTCAAAATGACAAAGCTTGGGTGAATGAAACCAGCAAATTGCTTATTGGCAATGCACAAAACGATGCAGACCTTGATGCGATGGGCGTGCAAAAGGTGAGTAATATTGGTGGTGTGATTGCCAATGCAACGAAAAACCAAGAGGGTACACTCACAGATCATGGCAAGCTGAACTATACAGGAGCACTTGAGCTTAAAGATATTCAAGATCATAGCTCAGAAAGCAACCGTGGTTTCAATGTATCGACTAATGTGGGTACATCGATCAAAGGTGAGAGTAAGGAGAGTTCATTCCACCCAAGTGGTAGTACAGCAGTTGGCTTGCAAAGTACAGGGAATGAAAAAGAGCAGTTAACTAAAGCGACAATGGGTCAAGGTACTGTTATAAATGCAACGGATAGCACCAATCGAGATATTAACAATACGCAAGAAATTACCCGAGATCAGACTACGGGGATGCTTGATGGTTCAGTAACGATTGATCACCGCTTATTAACGGAAGATGGGCGTAAGCAGATTATTCAAGAGCAGAAGGATTTGCCTGAAAACTTCCGCCAAAGTGCAGAAAACTTAGCACAAGCATTACCAGATGGTGAATACAAAGATAAGGTTTTACAGACGCTTAATAATGTTCAGGCTAAATTGTATAATTTGCCTGCAGAATATAAAGAAGCTGGTGAACTCGGAAATAGTGTAGCCACAGAGTTAATAAAACGAGGGGTTGAACCTGAGCAAATAAGTAAATTATTTAGTGATACTGGATTTATTAATTCTACTTATAATCTCAATAAAATTAATGATCAACTTAAAATATTAGCAAATGAAGGACTAAGTCTAACTCAAATTTTAAATACAAAAGTGAGTGATGTTTCTGAGAATGTAGTTTTAGCAAAAGGGCAAGATTTAGAAATAGAAGTTAAATATACAGATAGGTTAGGCATGACCTTATTGGAAAATGTTGCTAAATTAGGAAATGATTTAAAAGCTATTAGTGAAGCGACAGGGGTAGATCCGCAAACTGTTCAACTTGCTATTGGATTATTATTAGCTGGCCCAATTAGATTAACTGGTCAATTAATCCAATCTGCAGCAGTTGATAGTGTTGCTGGTGAATATATTGCACAAGGTAAAGATTATTTAGCAGATACATTAACTGCTGCTGCTCACAATACAAGTCCAGATACGATACGAGATTGGACAAATCCAAGTAAAGTTGAGAAGGTTTATCAATCAGGTTTAGATGATGATATTGATTTTGCTGATCAATTAACAAGAAATAAACAAGGGGCAGGATATTTAATAGATGCCGCAGCAGGAATTATTGGTATTGGAGTAGGTAAAGGAATTGCTAAAGGGAAAGAGAGTGAGTTTGAAATAAATCAAAAGCAATCTCTTGATGTGGGATGGGTTGATAATTATGGAAATCAGAAGAAAGTCACTGGTGATGGAACTGTAGCTAGAGATCATCAACCATCTAAAGCTGCATTACTAAAAAGGGCTGAAGACTTGAAGGGAGAGCCTTTAACTCAAGCAGAGAAAAATCGTATTATTAATGAAGGAATGAGTGTGACTGTACCAAATGAGGTGCATGTCGCAGGTCCAACATATGCAGGTAAAAATAATAAGGAACTTATTGAAAAAGATGCAAATGATTTACAAACAGCTCAAATTAGAGATTCTAAGGCAATGATAGAAAATGCTAAAGAGTTAGCACCTGAGCATGTTACAAAGTTACAGGAAGCATGTACTGCATTGAGCTGTAAAAATAATGCTGATTATGATAAATTTTTGAAAAACATATTGGATGAGGAGGCAAAAAAGAATGACAAATAATTTTATTGATCATTTAATATCTTTGCTGGGTAAAGTAAATACTGATGAGAAGTTAATCAATTTTTTTGTTGATAATCTCTTTGTAAAAAGCAAAGAAGATATTAATTTACCCTTATATGATGAAGATGGTGATTTATTGGATGAGTATAATTTTTATATTAGTAAGTATGAAGAAGGATTAAGCTTTATATTTACAGATGAGTCATTTTATTTAAACCAAGCAGATAAACCTATAACTGGTGAAAAAATATATTTAACAACTATATTTTTTTATAATGATGGTGTTGAAGGGTTTTCTCAATATAAAAAGGGATTACCATTCAACTTAGATTTTTTAATGAAGAAAGACGAATTGGAAAATACGTTAGGATCACCTTTTTTTACAAAAGATGATGATGAAGGGATCGTTCGAAGTCAAAAATGGAAAATCAAAGATATTCCATTTACAATATTTGTTTCATATAACAATAAGGGCGAAATTAGATATATTTCGTTAAGCATCCCTTACTGATACAGTTAAAATAGTTTTCTTATTGCCTCGTTCCACCGTTGTACGGTGGAATGCCAAACCAGTTGGCATATGATTTATAAAAATAACGCCAATCTCAATTTTGAATAAGGATTTCAAGCTGTAAAGGTGGATTTCCTAATTTAGTATTCAAGATGACTGAAACTGTATGAGAAAGCACTTTACGAATCATTCTATGAGCCAAATGCCATTTTAGTAAAGAATGATCCCGATATTTTAGCGGGGATCAAAGCGGTTAATGATTTGAATACAATAAAAAATCAAACCATTGTTACGTTGATGAGTCAGGGGCTTTCGCCAGAGCAAGCGAATAACCTAGTTAATCAATCTGAATCAGGGGTTATTGATGAAAATGGTATTCGAACATTTATTTTAGAGACGATTAAGGTACAAGCCTCCGATGGAATAGGAATTATTGTACCGAATGCTAAAGATGGACAGGCTAAATTTGGTCAAGAGCAGCTTGATATAGATAAGACATCTAATATTGTTATAGATGCTGTTACTAAAATGGGACAAATCAAGCAAAAAGTAGATCAACGAATTACAGCGAGTAATATTAATCCTGAACATGTTGGGCTTGCTTTAAACCTAGTGTTAGGAGGCCCTGTAAACTTAGTAAAAGCAGAGGTTGTTGATCGTATTTTTGGAGATGAGATTGCCGCGATAACAGATCGTTTAAAAACAGAGGGGACTGCTTATTTATTAAATACTGATGCTAAAACAGTAGAAAGTATAATGAATAATAAGAACTTAATTAATCAGTCAGGAAATGAAAATGCTAAACTGTTAGTAGACCAGCTTGAGTGGACTAAAGAAGGTGTCGGTATTGCATCAAGCATTATTTTAGGGGGGTGGAACAGCTGTAGGGAAATCAAATACCACTAAAATTGATGGAAAAGATGTTGAGTTATCTAAGTCAGGGGCTGAGTTTGAAATAGGTGGGGCAAAAAAAGATGCGCAAGGTTTATTTCACGATGAGAAGGGGCGTTTTACAAGTGACCCAGATAAAGTTGAAACAGACCTAAAAAGACCATCGCTAAGAGCTGAGACCAAACGTGAAATTAATGATAGATATCATTTTACAGAAGATGGTCAAGCAATTGACTTGAAAACTGGACAAGTGATAGAGCCACCTCATCACTATGGTCATATTTATGGTTCTGAGCATAGACGTTTAACTGAAGCGGCTAAAAAAGTAGGAATGACACAAAAACAATTTAATGATTATGTTAATTCAAGATCAGATAAGTTTTAAATAGAGAACGCAACTGAGAATTTAAGTCATAAGGGAGAAAAGCCTGGTCGTGGCGAGCTAAAAGAGATTCTAGATGATATGCAGCTATTTTTGAAAGAAAGAGATAAGTAATATGAAAGATATTTATGAAGATGATATAGGTTTACAAATTGTAAGAGCAAACAGAGAGGGTGATATTGCTTTTTTAAAGCAAATGGTAGCTGAACAACAATTTGATCTAAGACAAGTTACAGAAGTAGAGCATTGGAATTATTTACATAGGACAAATTTAATAAATCCATCGCCTAAAGAAACAATACAGTTTTATTTAGATCATGGCGTACCCGTTAATGCTCAAGATTGTTATGGAATGACTCCTTTGCATTATGCTGTAAGAGAGCATAATTATGATGCGGTAAAATTATTGTTAGAAGCAGGAGCAGATCCAAATATTGAGAATAAGGATGACACAACCGCAATAAGACAAACGATTAGCCAGATACCATTAAAAGAAGATATTCCTATTATTGAATTATTAATTCAATATGGGGCAGAACCATATAAAAAGAATTCATATGGTATGTCTTTGCTAGATAGTGCCAAATTATCCCTCATGTTAAAGGGAGGATCATCAGAAGTTAGATCGTTGATAGAAAAATTGGTAGAAAAGTTAGAGGAAAATATACCAAGTGATTATGTACCTAAAGATTTTAGCTATTTAAATTTAGGGAAAAAATGAAATTAATAGGTTTATTAGAATAACTGTCAGAATAGATATATGAAATGTTACGCGAATCTCAACTTTTTAACTT
>NZ_SGSW01000054.1:0-21905 GCF_004209125.1 Acinetobacter sp. WCHAc060033
TCGTAAATGACAACTTATGTGTCGCGTGACGCTGAGATAGCTAAAGGTTTTTTGTAGGCAATCGCTTTCATATGACCTCATTTTTTATTGATTGATCAAATCATTTATATATGGATAGAATAATTTATACACTAATCAAATAGTTTAGACAGTAAAAAACGTATGGGTAAACTAAATAATCGCCACCATGTATAGAGTGGTAAGGTAAACCAATTTTCATAGTTCAATGTATTATTAAAATGACGGCGTTCTTTCTTTTCTGCCGATGGCGTAATGATATAGGCAAAGACAAGTAGCGCTACAGCTAAAACAAGCAAAAGAGGTTGTTGTTGCTTGGCAAAATAAAAGTAAAAAAGGTATAAAGCTGAATAAAAACTGGTACATGCGATTAAAGCTGAAATTGACATAATACGATGAGATCCTGAATTATTATTTGATTAACATTGATGGATGATCAGCTAAGTAGTAGCCTTTCTATATTGAGATTAACATTATCTCTGTTTTAATTTTCAATTTATGCGAAAATAGGCACTTAATTTATTTTGTTTTTAGGACTCCCATGACAGATTCTTCTGCATCATTAAGTGATATTGAAATTTTAGACATTCTTCAATCAATGAAATCTGATGAACTCAATGTCGAATCAAATAAAATCATTCGTGATGGTGGGAAAGCAGGACGTCAGGAAGCACATAAACAGGCTTTGGTGGCTTTAAATCAAAGTTTTGAAGAAAAATTTGTAGAGGCAGTTGTTTTAGCTTTAAATTTAAATGAAGCACAAGCCAAAAAAATTCGTTATAAAAAAGACCGTATCCGCATTCTAAAAGCGCATGGCATTGATTATTTAAAAATTGATGGTGCTGAAACAGCACAAGTTTTATCTCAAGTGGCTCAAGCGATTATTCGTGAAGATGCTATTGTGACGCATAACCTACATAATATTTTCCCTTTCTGGAAAGAAGGCTGGCCAATGGTACAGTTCGATAGCGCGTATAAAATTTTAGAAGATGATATTAATATTCACTATCAAGCTGTATTGGATATGCTGATTACTGGCTATTGATTCTAAAAATTAGTCAAAAATAAAAGCACGAATATCGTGCTTTTATTTTTTTTGAGGGCTAGGAATATCTGTATTGGGAGAATATTTCTAGTTTCAACTCATTGCAATGTCGAATAGAGTGGGAATACACCAAGAACTAATGCCGCAGCACCCATGACCAAACATGTCAAAATTGCCCATTTAATGGTGAATTTCTGATGTTGTCCTAGCTCAATTCCAGCCAAGCCACAGAGTAAATAAGTCGATGGAACCAATGGTGAAAGTAAGTGTACAGGTTGTCCCACGATCGAAGCACGCGCCATTTCTACAGGGGTAATACCGTAGTGTCCAGCAGCTTCAGAAAGAATAGGAAGCACGCCGTAATAGAAAGCATCATTGGACATAAAGAAGGTCAAAGGCATACTAATCACAGCGGTAATTGGGGCAAGAAATGGTCCCATGCTTTCAGGAATAATCGCCACCAACTCCTTAGACATAGCATCCACCATACCCGTGCCTGAGAGAATTCCTGTAAAAATACCAGCTGCAAAGATAATCCCAACGACATTTAAAGCACTTCCTGCATGGTGTGCAACCAGTGATTTTTGCATATCAACATCTTTATAATTCACCACTAGTGCGATACACAGTGCAATCATAAACAGGATTGGTAGCGGTAACACGCTTTTGACCAAGCAGACCATCAACACGACTGTAAGCAAAGCATTGAACCATCTTAAATGTGCACGATTGGCTTCTGGGTTGGTCGAAATTTGAATATTGTCACCATGACTAACATCCAATTCGATGATACCTAAACGCTTACGCTCAGAACGACCATACATATAGCCAACAAAATACAGCCAAAGAATGGCAATAATCATTGGCAAGACCATCGGGACAAAGACATCGCTCGCTTCAACATGCAGTGCACTTGCTGCACGCGCCGTTGGGCCGCCCCAAGGGGTTAAATTCATGATACCACTGGCAAGCATCATTAAGCATGCCATGATCAATGGGCTCATACCTAAACGCTTGTAGAGCGGAAGCATAGCTGCAACACAGATCATATACGTGGTTGAGCCATCACCATCCAATGACACAATAATGGTAAGTGTAATTGTACCGATGACCACTTTGAGTGGATCGCCTTTGACCAATTTAAGAATGAATTTAACTGAAGGATCAAACAGCCCAGTATCAATCATAATGGCGAAGTAGAGGATTGCAAAAAGTAGCATTACACCTGTAGGTGCGAGCTTTTTCACACCATCTAACATCATTTCACCGAGTTCTTTGAGTTCGAAGTGACCTATGCTGTCGATATAAAAACTCAAACCATAAGTAATGAGTGCAAAGACAATTGGAATCAGTGTTAAAGCTGCGAGAGCAGTCATTTTTCGTGACATAATTAAGTACATAAAGCACAAAATCATGCCCAAACCTAATACGGTGAGCATAGTTCAATCCTTGAAGATAGGCATTATTGAAAAGCCTTTTTTTGTGTAGGTGAATGCTAATAGTTATTTGATTAAATTAAAATATATGATTGAAAATGATGATTTCATCACTATTTTTGAAAATTATAAAATATAAAAAACAGTCAGTTATGGATCTTAATAATTTTTGCACTAAAAAGGTGATTATTTTTAATATTTTGATTTTTAAGATATTTATTTTTAGTGGCTTGATTTGAGTTGAATCATGATAATTTTCATATTTTTTAAAATGATAAACAATCTGTGCTATGGGTCATATTCTTTACATGGTTTATAAAGGAAATGGACGAATCGTGTGGTTAAAACAGATAAGCTTAGTCACCTATGCTTGTAGGTCACTAAGCCTATGTCTAAAATTTTAGCCATTAAAAAAATGATTATTTAGCTTCTTCTTCAGGTGTTTCTGCTTCACTAGGTTCTAATAGACGTGTCACTAAAAGTTGGTCAATTTTAAAATGATCGACATCGACAACTTCAAATTTATAACCACCAAAGATCACGGTATCCGCAGGGCGTGGAATTTTTCTGAGTTTATACATCATAAAGCCCGCCAAAGTTTCATAATTATCTGCATCAGGCATTTCATCAATAGCCAGCGCATGCATCATGTCTTCAATCGGTGTGCTACCTTCGATTAGCCAAGAGTTATTATCACGTTTAATGATTTGTTGTTCTTCTTCCATTGGCGTAACCCAATCGCCCATCACGGTAATCATGATGTCAGACAGGGTGATCACACCAACCACTAAAGCATATTCATTGATCACCACAGCAAATTTTTCTTTACTTGAGCGGAAACGATCGAGAAGTTCAGAGAGTGTTAAAGTATCAGGAATGGTTAAGACATTACGAATCGTTGATTCATTGAGCTGATTGATTTTCTGATTATTTAAAATGCGAACCAGTATATCTTTGGCATCGACATAGCCAATCACTTGATCAATATTTTCATTGCAAACTAAAAACTTTGAATAAGGATATTCAGCCAGTTTTTGACGAATGCTATCTTCTGATTCTTTAAGTGTAAAATACACCACATTTTCACGTGTGGTCATACTTGAAGGTACATTACGTTCTTCGAGTTCGAATACATTCTCAATAAAATGGTGCTCTTGTTTTTGCAATACACCTGCTTGCGCACCTGCATCCATCACCGCAGAAATATCGTCAAAAGTAATATTGTCTTCACGTGTCGTATTCACTTTGAATAGACGGAAAAGCAAGTTGGCAACAGCATTGATAAACCAAGCCAATGGCTTACAGACCACAATAAAAATCTGAATCGGGTTAATGACTGAAACAGCAATTTTTTCAGGTGCAATCATTGCCATACGTTTTGGCATCAGATCTGCAAAAAGAATAAATAATGAAGTGACTAAGGTAAATGAAAGCGCAAAGCTGATGGTTTCAGCCCAAGGACCAGCGTAGAAACGTGAAACAAATTCAAAGAAATAAGGACGAAAAGCACCTTCACCTAAAATACCGCCTAGGATGGCAACAGCATTTAAGCCAATCTGCGACGCAGCAAAGAAATCAGCTGAATTTTGCTGTAAGTCGAGGACTTTTTGTGCGCGTTCATCACCTGATTCGGCAAGGATCTTGAGTTTGACTTTACGCGCACCTGCAAGTGCGATTTCAGTCAAAGATAAAAAACCTGCTCCTACAATAAGTACCGCGATGATGAGGATATTCTGGAAGAGGCTCACGAATCCACCTATGGATCATCATTATTATGAGATGTTGTTAATATGTCATAAATTAACACAAATAAAGGGAGGTAGTGTGTAAAACACTACCGATTTGAATTGAGTATAAGCTTGAAATGATAAGAATTTAAGTAAAATTCTATTAATATTGAGAAAAATGCGAATTATTTTGCATGAATTCACGATTTTCTTCTTCAATCATTTGGCGTGCCACATAAAGAATCAATTGACGTAACCAACGATGTGCAGGGTGATGATGCAATAAAGGACACCATGCCATTTTTAATTCAAATTCAGGAATATAAAATGGAGGATCTTTGATTAATAAATTTTGGCTTTTTGCTTGTAGGCGAGCAATGCGAGTCGGTAAGGTTGCAACCAAGTCAACATTGGATGCCAATAATGCAGGCATTTGATAATGACGGGTAAATACTGAAATTTTACGTTTTTGCCCAATACGTTCTAAAGCCTGATCAATCCAGCCTAAACCTGCTTGTTTTTCAGGATTGACACCAAAGCCTACGCCCATCCCCGTTTTGGATACCCAGATATGTTGTGCATCTAAATAGCTTTTGAGATTTAAATTATTTGCAGCAGGGTGTTTACCATTTAAAAGACATGAAAAGCTATCACGCCAAACAAGGACTTGATGGAAACTTTGTGGAATTTCATTGAAACGGTTAATCGCTAAATCAACTTTACCTTGTTCCATATCACGATATGACACATCACTTGGTGTTAAAAAGTCGAGAACCACGTTTGGTGCTTCTGAACGTAAGGCTTTAACTAAGCGAGGAACAAGAGTCGCTTCGGCATAGTCTGACGTCATGATGCGGAAGACACGATTTGAAGTATAAGGGCGGAACTCGGTACGTGGTTCCAAAATCATCGACAAATCAGAAAGTGCATCACGAATACGCGGTTGTAATTCTAAAGCACGTTCTGTTGGGGTCATACCTTCAGAAGAACGAATCAATAAGGGATCATTAAATAAATTACGGAGACGACGTAAAATATTACTCATGGCAGGTTGGGTCACACCCAATTGTTCTGCGGCACGGGTGACATTTTTTTCACGTAAAAGAACGTCAAGGTAAATTAAGAGGTTGAGATCGACCCGCTCAAGATTCATAAAAAAAATACCGAAAATAAAATTTAAAAATCATTTTGGATTATGCCATAAGGAAATGGCTTTGTGTAAAAAGTAGAAGAAAAAACATCTAGCTTATCGGATGAGCATTATCATTTATTAAATTGATGTCAGTAAGTATCTAAGCATAGAGTAAATCACAGCAGTTTATAAATTTTATCAAAGCATTCATTATATAGTATAGCCTAAGCGCTTAGTTTGGAAATGAATAATAAACACAAGGTTTAGGTAAATTAATGAACAAGGAGGATAGGGGTGTTTTACGAATATTTTACCCGTATTTTCTCTGATAAAATGTGAAATCAAGTTTTTTGTTGATTGTTCAGACTTAAGTCTAATAAAGTAAAAATAACCAAATTGTATTATATCTATACAAACGCTAAGGAATTATTTCTTGAAAAAGTTATTTAAAAATAATTATTTAAAATTTTGAAACATAATTATAATAAGACTTTGATCTACATATTTTTTAAATAAATACTGAGAATTAACTCAAAATATTGGATTAATTCTAGGAGTCAATCTAAGCTAAGTCCATAACAACGAAGTGTTCTAAATCTGAACAATTGAATACCGAGCAGGTTCAGCACTTCAATTGATGAAATCCTAATATTATTACAGGAACATATCATGTCTACATACTTAACAGCGATTGATGCAATCCGTGAATTAAAAGCAAAATTCGGAAGCACTTGGCGCGACATTAGCCCAGAAGATGCTGCGCGTATGCAAATGCAAAACCGTTTCAAAACTGGTTTAGACATTGCTAAATATACAGCTGCGATTATGCGTCGTGATATGGCTGCTTATGATGCTGACTCTAGCAAATACACTCAATCATTAGGTTGCTGGCACGGTTTCATCGCACAACAAAAAATGATTGCGAACAAAAAATACTTCGGTACAACTGAACGTCGTTATATCTACCTTTCTGGTTGGATGGTTGCTGCACTTCGTTCAGAATTTGGTCCACTTCCTGACCAATCTATGCACGAAAAAACTTCAGTTCCTGCATTAATCGAAGAAATCTATACTTTCCTTCGTCAAGCTGATGCGAAAGAATTAAACGATTTGTTCCGTGCGCTTAAAAAAGCAAACGAAGCTGGTGATACTGCTAAAGCTGCTGAAATCACTGCTCAAATCGACGGTTTCCAAACTCACGTTGTGCCAATTATTGCTGACATCGACGCTGGTTTCGGTAACGAAGAAGCGACTTACTTACTTGCTCGTAAAATGATCGAAGCTGGTGCTTGTGCACTACAAATCGAAAACCAAGTATCTGACGCTAAACAATGTGGTCACCAAGCTGGTAAAGTAACTGTTCCACACGAAGACTTCATCGCTAAAATCCATGCATTGCGTTATGCATTCTTAGAAATGGGTCTTGACGACGGTATCATCGTTGCACGTACTGACTCTGAAGGCGCTGACTTGACTCAAAAAATCCCAGTGGTTAAAGAGCCAGGCGACATCGCTTCTCAATACATCAGCTACTTAGACACAGTTGAAATCGACATCGCTGAAGCTCAGGAAGATGAAATCCTGATCAAACGTAACGGTAAATTACACCGTCCTAAGCGTTTAGCTTCTGGTCTGTATCAGTTCCGTGAAGGCACTCAGATTGACCGCGTTGTACTTGACTGTGTGTCTAGCTTACAAAACGGTGCTGATCTTCTTTGGATCGAAACTGCGACTCCAAACGTTGAAGAAATCGCTCACATGGTGAACCGTGTTAAAGAAACAGTTCCAAATGCGAAACTTGTTTATAACAACTCTCCATCGTTTAACTGGACTTTAAACTTCCGTCAGCAAGCATACGACCGTTGGGTTGCTGAAGGTAAAGACGTTTCTGCTTACGACCGTGCTAAATTAATGAGCGCTGAGTACGATGCAACTGAATTAGCTGCTGATGCTGACGAAAAAGTTCGTACATTCCAAGCTGATGCTTCTCGTGAAGCGGGCGTGTTCCATCACTTGATCACACTTCCGACTTACCACACAGCTGCTCTTTCTACGCATGAGCTTGCTCAAGGTTACTTCGGCGACCAAGGTATGCTTGCTTATGTTGCTGGCGTTCAACGTAAAGAGATCCGCGGTACGATCGCTTGTGTTAAACACCAAGCAATGGCTGGTTCTGACATCGGTGATGATCACAAAGAAATCTTCTCTGGTGACAACGCTCTTAAAGCGCACGACGATGCTAAAAACACAATGAACCAATTCGCTGCTCACTAAGCTCTGAATTGATTCGAAGAAAACCCAGCGAAAGCTGGGTTTTTTATGGTCTGTACTTTTTTGATGGGTTAATTCTATTAAACACAGAATATGTTGAAAGTTGGTATTGGCGTATTGAAATGGGCTAGATTAAGGCTTTTGACTTGTATTGATGCCATTATGGTTATTTCGTTAGAAAATTATGTCGATAACTGTAAATTCAAATATTTAGTTTGGGTCTAGATGATTCGTATTTAAATGATCAAAGGTATCTAGAGTGAAGTTTATAGATCAGCGTAAAATGATGAGCATAAAAAAGGGAAGCTCAATTAGCTTCCCTTTATTTATTCACTAAAAATATTAAGCAAATTTAGCCAATACTTCTAAGAAACCTTCTTTTTGACGAGGATACTGTGCAATCACGTCATGAATGCGTTGACCTTCTGGATTAGTCGCATTGACATCGCGTCCATCTGCAATGAATTTAGTCAATAAGCGCGCATAGTCGAAAGGACGCATGTGTTTAAATGCATGATAAAGCACATGGAAATCACCATTCACACCTTCAGGCGGTAATTGATCCAAATAGGCAAATACACGCTCGTCTGACCATTCTTCATTGAACGTTGCTGGCTGTGAAAGTGCCATAACAGCATCTCCTCAAAATAATTAATTGTTTGACTTATCTCAATATTATAAAAGCATTTTCAGATCGTATTAGAATGAAAACAGCAATGTTTCTATGAAATTCGTCTATGAAAAAGGGCAAAAATATGGGCAGAAAAAACCTTTTTAGCTCGATCTGCCCACTCGAAGCACAGCTTCTCGTCTTGCGACTGGGCAAAGCAGCGCTTTGCTATCCCAGTCTCATATTTTGCCCTGAATCAATTCACTTGACTAATCAATAATGAAATTAACGTTCTTCAGGTAAATTGATATTCATTTCCAACATTTCAATGTTAGCTTCTGAACGAACTTGCATTTGAATATGCTGCTCATCCACACCACGTACATAACGATTGACCACTTGCATGATTTCTTTCTTCATTTGATCAATCTTATCTTGGCTCAGGCGTTTACCCAAGCCATTTTCAGAAGCAACGATAACTTTTAAGCGATCTTTAGCAGTTTGGGCGCTAGATGGTTTGTCATCATTGCTAAAAAGTTTACTCCAAAATCCTGCCATTTCTACGCTCCAAATAGACGTGCTAACCAACCCTTAGGTTTCACTGTAATATGACGATAAGGACGCTCCTCACCTAGGAAACGTGCAACAAGGTCATCATAAGCCTGACCTGCGCTTGCATCTTGATAAAGAATAACAGGCTTACCTTCGTTCGATGCTTGCAATACGCTTGGGCATTCAGGAATTACACCTAAAGTTGGTACACGTAAAATATCTTTAGAAATATCATCAATCGTTAACATTTCTTGTTTATCAGCACGTTCAGGGTTGAAACGAGTGATACATAAATGCTTACGTACACGACCTTCGTTGTTTTCAACTTTCTTGGTTTTGCTGTCCAACATACCGATAATACGATCTGAATCTCGTACAGAAGAGATTTCTGGATTCGTCACGATGATTGCTTCATCTGCATGATACATGGCAAGGATCGCACCACGTTCAATCCCCGCAGGTGAGTCACAAATAATGTAATCAAACTCTTGTGATAGTTCATCGATAACGCGAGCTACACCTTCATCGGTCAAAGCATCTTTATCGCGTGTTTGTGATGCAGGAAGAATATATAAATTTTCGATATCTTTATCGCGAATTAATGCTTGTTGTAAACGTGCTTCATTATTTAAAACGTTTACAAAGTCATATACAACACGACGTTCACAACCCATGATCAAGTCTAAGTTACGTAAACCTACGTCAAAATCAATCACAACAGTTTTATGACCACGAAGGGCAAGTCCTGTTGCAAAAGATGCGCTCGTTGTAGTTTTACCTACACCGCCTTTGCCTGATGTAACGACAACAATTTTGGCCACCGAATCCACTCCTATTATGGTCATCCACCCGTTTAAACGAGTTTTATATGGTGTTTAATTTATACCTTAAAATTGCAAAGCTTCAAATACAAGCTCTTGCTGATCATTTAAGTGAATATGTACAGATTTTTTAATTACATCTGGCGGGATGTCATCTGCGACACAATATGTCCCTGCAATCGAAACCAATTCGGCTTCTAGTGAGTGACAAAAAATTCTTGCAGTTGTGTTACCACCTGCACCTGCAATGACTCTACCACGAACACTTCCGTAGATATGTATATTTCCTGAAGCAATCACTTCTGAGCCACTATTAATCCCAGCATTGAGAATAATGTCACCATGGTCTTGTACAAGGCATTGACCTGTTCTTAAAATTTCATCATGGTAAGAGGTGATGTGACTGACTTTTTTAGCGGGTTCAGCATTGACATGATTCACTTGCGTTGTTGATGCTGTTGGTTCTTTTACAGGCGTTTCAACCACTTGTTCTTTTGTCGCTTTAATCCGCTGTAATGGTCTGTCTGCTGCCAATACTGGAAATTGAATTGCACGTGCTTGGTCACCCAATAAGCCATCAATCACAGCCATAGGCTGTAAATCTAAGCTGATTAACAATTGAATAAGCGCAATAAGCTCTTGTTCAACAGTCGTGTCAATAATAACTAAAGCCCCTTGATAAGAGGTTTCGCTCATCATTGAATTTAATTGCTGGCGGATGGCATCATGATCATTTGTATCAAAGGTTAATCGGGTAAAATTAACCATTCTGCCAGTAATCCGTATATCAGCCATAGTGATTCCTTAATAGGCTTGTGACCTAAATTCTTCTATCTAAAAGTCAAATGGTGAAATTGAGCAAATGCTAGAGCATATTGAATGATTTCTCTAGTAAAGATACAAATATTTTCAATGAATTGCTTATTCTTTCGCTTGATCATTTTTTTCTAATTCAATTTGCCACTGTTTTACTTTCACTTGTTGCCTAACTGATTCTAAACTTTCATAGACTACAGATTCAACCAGTTCTTCAAGCTTTTGATTATCAATATTTAACTGACTTAATTTAGTTGAGATCAATTGATAGGTTGAATTTGGGCTTTGTACATTTCCTTGGGTGAATGGATCAATGAGACCTTGAGTAATATTTTCACCCAATTGTTGCCCAATATTTTGAATTTGATTTTCAATCATGCTACCTGCAATTGGAATGAGGCGTAATAGTTGGGTTAATTGTGGTGTGTCTTCAATTGCTTGGCGGACAATTTGTCCAACACCATTGGTGATTACTGTTTTTTGTGCTTTTAATTCAGTGGCTAAAGCCTCTTGCAAAATTTCTGCTAATGTTTGTGCAAATTGCTCTCGGTGATGATCTACCAGATTATGGATAATCTTTTTATGCGTCGAACTGGTGTTTAATTCATGTTTGATACTATCAATCACTGTGATGACAACACGATCTGAAATTTCCTCCATCACCACACGGTAATAGAACAATACACGTTTCATAATACTATCTGGAACTACTTTATAACCAAGTTCATGGAAACGATAGGCAATAATGCCGACACGGATTAAACGTAAAAAACGTAAGTATGGATTGATGGCTAAAATTTCATACCAATGAATAAAAGGAAAGAAGAACCAACGTGCATGATGTTTATTGATAATCGCAATGAACCAACGAATACCGAGCTCTGCAATTAAAAAGGTAATAAACCAACTTTCAGTTTTGACAACCCAAGGATATAGATCAGTTTTGTAATAATGTAAGACTTGTGGAAGTTGGATTTCGTTAAAAAACCAATTTCCAAATTCACTCATTAGAAATGCATTGGCACTCAAACAGAACAAGTTAAACACGATGATAAACATCATAAAGATGTCATAACCAAAAGCGATCCACCAACCAACCGTTTTCTCTACTTTTGGTGCTTCTATGTTGTCTTGATCTGTGGCTTGTTCTGTCATACCAATCCTTTGTTATTTCTGAGTTATTTTTAATTTTTCATCGAAATGAATTTAATTTTTGTATTTTTGTTTCATTTGGGAAATGAGTTGGTCTTTTTCAGTCCAAAGTTCATCGACCCAAATTTGAAAACGTTCACGGTATTCTGCATCAACTTCATAGTTACCGCCAAGTACCCAATCAGGAATATTGATTCTACGCATATTGACGGCAATACGAGGAACTTCACCTAGCCAAAACTCACCATATCCTGGCGCACCATCAGGATAAACAATCGTCATATCGACCAATGCATCGATTTTATCACCTAAAATATTGAGTGCTAAGGCTAATCCGCCTGCTTTAGGTTTGAGTAGATTGGTATAAGGTGATTTTTGCTGCGCATGTTTTTCTGGTGTAAAACGTGTCCCTTCAAGATAATTCAGCAAGGTAAAAGGTTGACTTAATAACTGTTCACAAGCATTGCGAGCTTCTTCCATATCACGATGTTTCAGTTCAGGGTTTTTCGCAATTTGTTCTTTCGTGTGACGCTTCATCATTGGAAAGCCTAAAATCTTAAAGGCTTGTCCCACGAATGGAATGAAAATTAGCTCCCATTTGGTAAAGAAACGAGTGAGTGGCATACGGGTTAGACCAAAGTATTGATTCACTGTGGTATCCACCCAACTTTGATGATTACAGGTCATCAGATAACGACCTTGCATATTTAAGTCGAGGTTTTCATCGACAGAAATGTCCCATTTCGTTTCAGGAAGTACATGATCAATCAACCAGTTATTGACACTTAACCAACTATTTGTAATGTTAATATTGGTTTCATCGACTTTTTTGGATTTTTTAAAAAATTTCGTGAAGCCTAAAGCCAAAACAGGCGGTCCATGAAAGAAAGTGCTACCCGTAATCACAGTACCAACGGTTAAACCTTTCGTAATTTTTTTTAAAATAGGTTGCTTCTGCTGTTGAGATGACATAGAACAGTCCTAATCTTGGATTGAGAAGATAAGTTCAATTATGCAATATAGTCGTTGTGACTGAATTTAAAAAGACACAATTCATCACTATGTATAAATTATGGCGTTCAGTTTGTAAAATGAGATCAAAATATTACAAAATGTTAAAAAAAAAGCGCTTTTTAACAAAATACAT
This sequence comes from Acinetobacter sp. WCHAc060033, assembly GCF_004209125.1. NCBI lineage: Bacteria > Pseudomonadati > Pseudomonadota > Gammaproteobacteria > Moraxellales > Moraxellaceae > Acinetobacter > Acinetobacter sp. WCHAc060033. Next base: position 12,728 of record NZ_SGSW01000054.1, read on the forward strand.
ATAGTGAGACTTTGTTTTTTATACCAAAATTACTTCAACAAAAAACACAACTTGGAGGCATGTCATGCGTGCACTAGTAATTACAACTTTAACAGCAGGGGCTCTCGTACTTTCTGGCTGTCAAACAACTGGTAATAATATCGGCGGTATGGAATACGATAAAGCTGCTTTAGGTGGTTTGATCGGTGCGGCAGCAGGCTATGGTTTGTCTCGTGGTAATGCAAATACTTCTGCGCAAAACAACCGTGCAGCAGCGATTGGTGCTTTAGTTGGTGCTGGCGCAGGTGCTTATTTAGATAATAAAGAGAAGAAACTTCGTCAACAAATGCAAGGTACTGGTGTAGACGTTAACCGTAATCCAGATGGTTCTGTTTCTTTAATTATGCCAGGTAGTATTACATTTGATACGAATAAATCAAATATTAAGCCTAACTTCTACGGTACTTTAAACAAAGTTGTTCAAACTTTGAAAGAAGACAACAAGAGTGTAATTCTTGTTACTGGTTATACAGATAACACAGGTAACGATGCAATTAACATTCCATTGTCACAAAACCGTGCTGCGTCTGTAGCAAGCTACTTGAAAGGTCAAGGTGTTTCTAGCCGTATTGACACTCAAGGCTATGGTTCACAAAACCCAATCGCAGATAACTCAACTGCTGCTGGTCGTGAACAAAACCGTCGTGTAGAAATCAGCATCTATGCTGCGAGCTAATTCGCATTACATGAAGAAGTTAGTAAAAACGTATTAATTTCTTGATGGTGTTGTTGAAAAAGGAATCATAGACTTTTTATGGTTCCTTTTTTTATTCTGTGAGTCATATTTCGAGCGTAGAATTACAGCTAATCGAATTTAAAATAAAAATGCATTCACTGTGTTTGAAGATAAGTTATTAATAAATTGAAATTTAATCATTAAGAAGATGTTCTCCAATTTATAAAAATGGTGAGCTGACAACTTAATACATGTAGTACTGTGTCTTAAAATTCACATCAAGCATTTTGCAAGTCCTCGTTAGATGACTATAATCAAGCGCGAAGTTTTTAGAGGATGAATAATGTCGAAAGCAAGTCAACTGAATGACAAGCAACTTGAAGCCATGAAATATACTCAAGGACCCTTGTTAGTACTTGCGGGGGCAGGTTCAGGTAAAACCTCAGTAATTACAAGAAAAATTGCATATTTAGTTCAGCAGTGTGGCATTCCAGCACATCGTATTACGGCGATGACATTTACCAATAAAGCGGCACGTGAAATGAAAGAGCGTGTGGGTAAGTTGCTAGGTAAAGAAGAGGGTAAGGGGCTTTCAGTTTCGACTTTCCATACTTTCGGTCTAAATTTATTACGTATAGAGCTTAAAAATACGCCATTAAAAGCCAATTTCTCTATTTTGGATGCAGATGACTGTAAACGCATTTTGATGGATTTGATGCATCGTGACAATTTGTCAGGTGCTGAAAGTAAAGATTTGATCGCCAAAGCCATGAAGAAAATTTCAGATTGGAAAAACGACCTAATTCTTCCTGAGCAAGCACATACGACTTGTGAAACCACCGAAGATGTTCAATTTGCACATTTGTATCAACTCTATGAGCGTAATTTGCGTGCTTATAATGCGGTAGATTTTGATGATTTGATTGTTATGCCAACGCGCCTTTTACAGGATAATGCAGAAGTTCGTGATCGTTGGCAAAATCGTGTTCGTTATTTATTGGTCGATGAATATCAAGATACCAACACAGCACAGTATATTTTAGTGAAATTATTGGTAGGTGTGATGGGGCAATTCACTGCGGTAGGTGATGATGACCAATCCATTTATGCATGGCGTGGTGCAAAACCTGAAAATATGGCGTTGCTAAAAGATGATTTCCGCAATTTAAAAGTTATCAAACTTGAACAAAACTATCGTTCAACCAGTCGTATTTTAAAAGCTGCAAACCATGTGATTGATAACAATCCGCATATTTTTGATAAAAAATTGTGGAGTGATAAAGGTCATGGTGAAGTCATCAGAATTATCACTTGCCGTAATGATGATGATGAGTCTGAGCGTGTAGTCAAAGATTTATTGACTCATAAACTCATGAATGGGAAAAATTGGAAAGATTACGCCGTACTGTATCGTGGTAACTTCCAAGCACGTGTTCTAGAAACACAGCTTCGTCAAATGCAGATTCCTTATAAACTTTCAGGTGGTCAATCGTTCTTTGGACGTGCTGAAATTAAGGACATCATGAGTTATTTACGTGTCATCATTAATCCTGAAGATGACAGTGCATTCTTACGCATTATCAATACACCAAAACGTGCGATTGGCCCTGTGACGCTTGAAAAGCTAGGATTATTTGCGCAAGAAAATCATCTTTCACTATTGGCTGCGGCGAATGATCAACGTTTAACAATGGTGATGCCAAAGAAAGCAACCACGCAATTGGCAGAGTTTGCCGATTTTATTAACAACTTCACACGTGAATTGTTAGATGATGATGAGCCTGTACCGAAAATTCGTCAGATGATGATGGAAGCGGGCTATATTGATTATTTAAAAGAAACGGCTGCCACTCCAGCACAGGAAAAAACCAAACTCGATAACGTGGAAATGTTGTATAGCAGTATCCAGAGTTTGATTAACCGTGCGGAAGATGTGGATGAAAAAAATATTGAAAGTGTGATTCGTAAAATGGTGTTACTCGATATGCTTGAGCAACAGCAGGAAGAAGAAGACACAGATAAAGTCAATTTACTCACGCTACATGCTTCAAAAGGTTTGGAGTTTCCATTCGTTTACATCATGGGCTTAGAAGAGGAATTACTTCCACATAAAAACTCGATTGCAGCTGAAACGATCGAGGAAGAACGTCGTTTGATGTATGTGGGGATTACCCGTGCGCAACAAGGCTTGACGCTGACATTGGCAGAGCAACGTAAAAATGGTGGTCAGATGAAGCAAATGACGCCAAGTCGTTTCTTAGATGAATTGCCACAAGATGAGTTGGATTGGCTAGGGCGTAAGAAAAAGTTGGCTGAAAATGTCGATCCTAAGCAACAAGCACAGCAATATCTGCAAAATTTAAAAGCATTATTGAAAAAATAATCGCGAATGATCTCAGGTTTATATTCACTCTTGGTCTTTGAAGCAAAAGATTAAGGGTGCTTTATTTAAAATTTCCACGTTTAATTTCAATAGGATTTCAAAATGAAAGTTCAGGTAAAAGTACTTGATACACGTTTAGGTCAAGAATGGCCAATGCCAACTTATGCAACAACGGGTTCAGCTGGTTTAGATTTACGTGCCTGTGTTGAAGAGGCGATTCAAATTGAGCCAGGTCAAACTGTTTTGGTCAAAACAGGGATGGCAATTTATATCGAAGATCCGAATTTTGCAGGTTTAATCTTGCCTCGTTCAGGCTTAAGTCATAAACACGGCATTGTTTTAGGTAACTTAGTGGGTTTGATTGATTCAGATTATCAAGGCGAACTGATGGTTTCTGTATGGAATCGTAGTCAAACAACATTCACTTTAGAGCCAGGTGAGCGTTTGGCTCAATACGTTCTTGTTCCTGTAATTCAAGCGCAATTTGATGTTGTGAATGAGTTTGAAGCAACTGAGCGCGGTGCAGGTGGTTTTGGTCATACGGGTAAAAATTAAAAAAATTACTTGATCATAAAGCCTGCAAAATGTGGGCTTTATTGATGATTTTCTAGTTTTTAACAAAATAAATATAAACAAAATATGCACTTTGAATATATTATTATGCGTTAATATATATGATTGCCTCTGACCCAAAGATATAGCTTTCACATAAATGATTTAACTTTTTATTCTAAAAGTTTAGAAATTGAATCAACATAAAGGGTTAAGCGAATAGAAGTTTTGCTTATGAATAAAATGTATAATTTTCCATTCCAAATTTTCCGTGCCTATGATATTCGCGGAAAAGTTGAAATGATGCAACCTGAGCTCATTCAGGGAATTGCAAATGCTTTGGCGAGTCAATTTATTGAAAAAGGTCAAACTGAGGTTAGCTTAGGTTATGATGCACGTTTAAGCAGCCCGATATTTGCACAATTAATAAAACAAGTTTTTGAAAATAATAATATTCAGGTTACTGAAATTGGATGTTGTTCTACCCCACAACTGTACTTTGCTGCACGTAGTACGCAAGGGAACGGTATCATGGTGACGGCAAGTCACAATCCTAAAACAGATAATGGGATTAAATGGATTATTCAGTCTGAACCGCCATCACCTGAAATGATTCAAAAAATTGGCATACTGGCTTCTGCGTATTTACAAGGCGAAAAACATTCAGGTTTAGAACGTAATTTTAAAATCTCGCATCAAATCAAATCTGAATATTGTCTTTCATATCAACATACCATTCTAAAAGATATTCATTTAACTCGACCTTTAAAAGTCGTGATCGATGGGTTAAATGGTTCTGCAGGTTTTTGTGCCAATTTGATCTTAAAGAAATTGGGTTGTGAAGTTGTTGCTATTCGTTGTAATGCAGATGGTAATTTTCCTGATCATGCACCAGACCCATCACAAGCTACACATTTAGAATTACTGCGTCAAAATGTTCTCAATCACCAAGCGGATATAGGCATTGCTTTAGATGGTGATGGTGATCGAGTTGTTTTACTGGATGAACATGCCCACATTATTTCAGCAGATCGTTTATTGGCATTGTTTGCGCAGATTTGTTTGAAAGATCATCCACAACATGAAATTGTATTTGATGTGAAGTGTTCTTCAATGGTACGTCAAGCGGTTGAGCATTTGGGTGGAAAAGCCAAAATGATCCGCACAGGAAGTAGTTTTCTACGCAAATATATGTCGCAATCTAAAGGTCTAGCGGTCTTTGGTGGAGAATATGCAGGGCATTATGTCTTTAATGATGGGCGTGGCATGGGCTATGACGATGGCTTATATGCTGCACTACGTGTCATGGAATATATGTGTGCATTCCCTCAAGCAACTCTCTCTGAAATTTTAGCCGATTATCCTGACCGTTTTTATACTGAAGATACTTACATCAGTACCCATCATACCGACCCTAAAACTGTACTCAATGAAATTGAAACTTTAAGCCAAAGTTTCGGTGCTGAACTGAGTAAAATAGATGGGATACGCCTTGATTTTGAACATGGTTTTGGCATTATTCGAGCATCGAATACTGGTGAATATTTCACAGTACGTTTTGATGCGGATTGTCCAAATCGTTTAGATGAAATTCGTCAGACATTTGCGTCTATGCTCAGTGATCGTTATCCTATGATCGCTCAAGATATTCTACGAGCACATTGACTGTTTTATTTTCAATATCTTCAGTCTAATTCCTACAGTTTATTAAGGAGAGGCGAATGTCACATCAGCATACTGGCATCGACAAAGCACAAATATTGACTGAAGCTTTGCCGTACATTCAACGTTTTTCAGGTAAAACGCTGGTGGTGAAATACGGTGGCAATGCAATGACTGATCCAGCTTTGGAAAGTTCATTTGCGCGCGATATCGTGTTACTCAAAACTGTAGGTTTAAATCCTATTGTGGTGCATGGTGGTGGCCCACAAGTCGATTCATTATTAAAACAATTAGGTCGTGAATCTGACCGTATTGATGGAATGCGTGTAACTGACCCTGAAACCATGGAAGTGGTGGAAATGGTCTTGGGCGGTAGTGTGAATAAATCGATTGTCAATCTGATCAATAAGCACGGTGGTCGTGCGATTGGTCTTACTGGTAAAGATGGTAATTTGCTCCGCGCTAAAAAATTACTGATGGAAAAGACACAAGATGATGGTTCAGTGACTCAAATTGATTTAGGTTTGGTTGGTGAAGTCGTGGGTGTTAAAACTGACGTTTTAGAAATGTTCACCCAAAGTGATTTTATTCCCGTGATTGCACCTTTGGGTGTAGATGAAGATGGTCAAACCTATAATATCAATGCAGATCTTGTCGCTGGTAAAGTTGCTGAAGCATTGGGTGCTGAAAAACTCATTCTATTAACCAATATCACGGGCGTGTTGGATGAGAATAAAAATCTGCTTACAGGTCTAAGCACGCAAGAAGTTGATCGCTTGATCGAAACTGGTGTGATCTATGGTGGTATGATTCCAAAAGTCGGTTGTGCGCTAGATGCTGTAAAAGGTGGTGTGGTGAGTGCGCATATTGTTGATGGTCGTGTACCACATGCAACTTTATTGGAAATCTTCACCGATCATGGTGTAGGGACGTTGATTACCAATCGTGCTAAAGCACATTAATCATTTATTTTTTGTGTCTTAAGCTTGCTCTATATTTAAACTCTTCCCGAGATGGGGAGAGTTTTTTAGTTCTATTTTAGCTAAAAATAAAAAGTTTCTTTCAAACTTGAATGACCATTTATAAGCTGTTTTAAAACGTTCATTATTTCGTCACATCTTTGTCATGTGGATTGCCTAGTGTTAATAAAAGCACAAGGAGCAGAAAATATGTTCGCAAAATTAAATCAAGTTCGTCAAAATTTTAGTATTCCTTTACCACTTCCAAAACCTAAAAAAGCACAATCACAATATAAATTTGAATGGGTCGAAGACCTCAAAACGCTCAAAGAAGTACAAAAATTCCGTGCAGTTCAATTCGCAGATCAATTTGGCATTACATTTGAAAATGGTTTAGATCAAGATTTGTATGATCTTGATTGTGAGCATGCAGTACTGCGTGACAAATGGAGCAATGAAATCGTTGCTTATACACGATTAAAGTTGGTACAAGGTCATGAGTTGGCACAAAGCTATAGTGCACAAGAGTTTGATGTTTCTCAATTTTCAAATCTAAGCAATATCGTAGAAATTGGACGTACTTGTGTGCATCCACGTTATCGTAATGGACGTGCATTGTCGATGTTATGGCTACATTTAGTTCCGACCGTATTGTGGAAAATGAAAGCCAAGCACTTGATGGGCTGTGTCAGTATTCGTTTAGAAGACAATAAAGCACGTGCTTACTATACTCACCAACATCTAAAAAAAATGTCTGCGCAACAATCGATTGATGTGAAAGCAAAACCAGCTTTTGAACCGATGCATCCTGAATATAGTTTTCCGCAAGATGAACGCATCCCGAAATTGTTTGATGTTTATTTAAAAATGAATGCGCGTTTATCTAAGCAAGCATTTCATGATGAATCATTTAACTGTCTAGATTATTTTGTATTTTTAGATGTTAATGAAGTAGCGAAAAATTTTGTGTTAAATAAAATGGTTAATCGCTAAGTGTTTTGATCTGTATTACAAAGTAAACGAGAATGCTTTTCTTATGGCTTTCCTGATAAAAAATAGAAAAGTATTCTCAATTCAATTAATAACTGATGTTACGTATTTAAAGAATGTTTAAAAACTGAGAGTGCTCAACACATTGACTATCACAACAAAATTCTTGAGCTAGCACAGCCCCATCTGCCTTGCAAAGTTTAGTTCAATTTGTGTAGGCGATACTTACTTTTCAAGGATGAAAAGTAACAAAAATCCTTTGTTGGGCGAGGGGTATATCCTATACCTCCGCCCAACGGCGACATCCGTGTCGCCTATCGCGATAGTACCTCTGATTTGAAATCTACAATCACTAATTATTTTTTGATACTCATTGATGATAATCAGCTACGCATTAAGCATCATTCATTCATAAACAAATCATTGGTCGAATATGACTTCATTTGCAGTAAATATCAGTGATTGAGATTTGCAAGCTTGTGACGACTCATGCACAATATTCATATAACTAAAATGCTGTATGAATGAATCAATTATGTGTCAATTACTTGGAATGAACTGTGCTGCACCGACGGATATTACCTTTTCTTTTAAAGGTTTTTCGCAACGCGCAGGAATAACATCTGATCATTCCGATGGCTTCGGAATTGCTTTTTTTGAAGATAAAGCATGTCGCTTATTTGTTGATAATCAATCGGCTGTTGAGTCTCCTATTGCTGAATTAGTACGTAATTACCCGATTAAATCACGCAATGTGATTGCTCATATTCGTAAAGCGACACAAGGTAAAATTACTTTAGAGAACTCGCATCCTTTCATGCGAGAGTTGTGGGGTAGACAATGGATTTTTGCCCACAATGGTGATTTACATCATTTTAATCCGCATTTATCAGGGCGTTTTACACCAGTAGGTAGTACGGATAGTGAATTAGCATTTTGTTATTTGCTTGAACAGTTGGTACTTCGTTTTGGATATTTTGAGCCAAGTTTGAATGATATATTTTCTTTACTTGAAGAAATTTCTCCGAGGATTGCAGAGCATGGGACATTCAACTTTTGTCTTTCCAATGGGCAAGCACTTTTCACTTATGCAACGACGAAGCTGCATTGGATTGTTCGTGAGTACCCATTCACTTACGCGCGTTTAGTCGATATTGATGTCGATATTGATTTTAGTCAATTTACCACCAAAGAAGACCGTGTTGCTGTGATTACCACTGAGCCACTGACTGAAAATGAAGTATGGACAGCGTATCAGCCTGGTGAAATGATTTTATTTAAAGAAGGTCAGATGGTGAAAACTGCAACAACACGAGTGGAAAGACTGATTCGTGAAGCGGCAGATCCGAGTTTGGTGCGAAAAACTAAAGCAGATCAGTATTAATTTTAAGCAATAATGTAAAAATATATAAGGAGTAGTGATATTTAAAGTCATTACTTCTTTTTAAATGTATAGAGACAGAAAATAAATACAGCTCCTCATTTTTAAATGGTAAATTGAATTATTCATATACATGTCTTTTAAATATTTAAAAGGATGGGTCATTGAAAATATTTTCATTCATAATTAAATATTAATAAAAACCATTTGGGATTTAATTAAATTAAACTATATATTTAAAACTTAAAACAATTTTGAGCGATTGTGATTATGATCACGATTCAAATTGGTTAAATAATATCTTACTCTTTTACTTTGAATTAAAATAATTAACACATATAAACAATGGTTTAAACTTTAATGCAGACTTTTTTATTAATTCCGAGTAATACAGTTCATTTTTATTTGAATTAATAGTCGCTATGATGGCTTCGAAATATGAAGACATTATTTTTTTTAAGGTGGTCGTATGAAGATGAAATGGATTCCAGAATATAATACTGGTATCGATGTGATTGACGATCAGCATAAAAGGA
>NZ_SGSW01000055.1:0-19955 GCF_004209125.1 Acinetobacter sp. WCHAc060033
TATTTATTTTTTAAGATTGAGTCACTGAATATATGAAAAAAATTCTTAAAACACGCTTAAATTGAAATAGATTTTTAAATCAAATCCGCTACTATGTAGCGCATAAGAAAGATGACTTGAATGTTTGTTGTTTTATCTTTTTTGGACAAATAAAACGCAAATCATTAAGATTCAGGCACGATGTCTGCTTTCTATGGCAACATTCATCCATGTTAATTGTTACACTAGTCAGATAAACGCATTTGCATGAGGCTCCCACCCTATGACCATCGACTTTAAGCAAGATATTCTCGCGCCTGTAGCTACAGACTTTGCAGCGATGGACAAGTTTATTAATGAAGGGATCACTTCAAAAGTCGCTTTAGTCATGGCAGTCAGTAAGCATGTGGTAGAAGCTGGCGGTAAACGCATGCGTCCGATCATGTGTTTACTTGCAGCAAAGGCTTGTGGTGCAACTGATGCACAAATGGAACCTTACCGTAAGCTGGCTGCGATTATCGAAATGCTACACACCGCAACTTTGGTGCATGATGATGTTGTCGATGAATCTGGTTTACGTCGTGGTCGTCCTACAGCAAATGCAACATGGAACAATCAAACAGCAGTTTTGGTTGGTGACTTTTTAATTTCACGTGCTTTCGATCTTTTAGTTGACCTCGACAATATGGTTTTACTCAAAGACTTCTCGACAGGAACCTGTGAAATTGCCGAAGGTGAAGTTTTACAACTTCAAGCACAACATCAACCTGAAACCACAGAACAAACTTACCTCGATATTATTCACGGTAAAACTTCTCGTTTATTTGAGCTTGCAACAGAAGGCGCGGCAATCATTGCTGGAAAACCGGAGTACCGCGAACCGATGCGCTTGTTTGCAGGACACTTTGGGAATGCCTTCCAAATTATTGACGATATTTTAGATTACACTTCCGATGCTGAAACATTAGGTAAAAATATCGGTGATGATTTGATGGAAGGAAAACCGACTTTACCGTTAATCTCTGCTTTAGCCAATACGCAAGGTGAAGAACACGAAATCATTCGTAAAAGCATTGCGACAGGCGGTACAGCAGATTTGGAACGTGTCATTCAGATTGTACAAAGCTCTGGTGCGTTAGAATATTGTAGCCAACGTGCAACCGAAGAAACTGAGGCTGCGTTACAAGCTTTAAACCATTTACCTGACTCTGCATACCGTCAAGCATTGTATAATTTAGCGAAACTTGCGTTACATCGCCTTCAATAAATATACATATCTCCCATTTTATAAGTGCTTATGCAGATACAATTTAATGATCTTTTTCTCCTCATGCAGGAACAGCTTGATAATTTAAACGCTGTTCCTGAAGCCAGTATTCTGATTGAACTGGTCAACCGAATCAGACCTAACGACACGCATGATACTGAAGAAATAAAAAATAAATTTAATGCTTTAATCCGAGCCTTATTGATTACACCTAATGCAACATCTGCATTTCAAGGTTACTTACTGCGACTCATTAATCATTATAAGCAAGCAAGCTTATATGCGGACAGTGGCATTTTATCTTTAGATGGTTTTTGGAATCAGCTCGGACAAAGGCTTGGCGCTCATTTTCTACCACTACTCGTCGACGAATCTGAACTTAAAGATTTAGTCCGTAAAGTTTTTTATCAGCGTAGTGATAAATACTGGCTCGATAATATTGAAGATTCGCAATGGATTGAATTTTTCAAGTTACTGAATCAAGGCTTGAACTATGAAAATGAAAAGCTCGGTATCAAAAGAGAAATTGTCAAAGCGATTACTGTTTTATCCTATCGTATCAGTGGTATTGGCTTATATCCTGAATTTATTAATGCCTATCCTGAACTTCAAGAATACGAATCACCTTTTTTGGTACAAAACCGTGAAATTGTCGAATTTATAGAAACCTATAAGAAAAAACATCGACATGATCCTGATTTCAATCTTGTCCCTGATGCTGATCAAGCTTTGGTCATGATTGAACAATGTCGCGCTGTTGTTTTAAAAATTCGCCGAGCAACAAAACGTATTGGCGTGAGTCTAAGTCTCACCTATCTATTGTCACTGCTTGAACAATGTCTAGACCGCATTGAGTTATTGCTAAATCTCCTGGTTGAAGAAAACCTAATTCGTTTTCAACTTTGTGGTGAACTACTCACTGAATTGGTTTATGCCCACTATAGTGAAACTAGTGTTCGCGACTTACTGAAAACTAATAGTGAACTGATCGCCTTACAAGTCACGGAGAATGCGAGTAAAACGGGTGAGCACTATGTGAGTACAGATAAAAAAGGCTTTTTAGGTATGTTTCAGGCAGCAGCGGGTGCTGGTGTCATCATTGCCACAATGGCTACCATTAAAATTCTTTTTTCTCGTTTAGCACTCGCCCCATTTTTACATGCATTTTTTTATAGTATGAATTACTCATTGGGATTCATGCTAATTCATGTTTTGCACTTTACTGTTGCAACAAAACAGCCTGCAATGACTGCTGCTGCACTTGCTTCCACTGTACAGCATCAAAAAGGGTCTAAAACTGCGCAAATTGCAGAACTTGCGGGTTTGATTATCAATATTATCCGTACTCAGTTCATTGCAATTTTGGGAAATATTTCGATTGCAATTCCAACAGCAGGATTAATTACGTTTTTATGGCAACTGACCACCCATGAACCATTATTGACTCATGCCAAAGCCAATGCCTTATTGCATAGTTTAAATCCATTCACATCACTGGCGATTCCACATGCTGCCATTGCAGGTATTTGTTTATTTTTATCGGGATTAATTGCGGGATATTTCGACAATATGGCAGTGTACCGTAAAGTTGGTGCACGTTTAAAAGCCCATGTAAAATTGAAAAAAATCATGGGCCCTGAAAAACTTGAAAAATTTGCGAATTATATCGAAAGAAATTTAGGTGCTTTAGCGGGTAATTTTCTCTTCGGTATCATGCTCGGAAGTATGGGAACTATCGGATTTATATTAGGATTACCTTTAGACATTCGCCATATTGCCTTCGCCTCAGCAAACTTTATTCAAGGTCTGATGTGCGTCAATGGCTCACCAGATATTGGTTTAATCATCGTGTCATTTATCGGTGTGCTTGCTATAGGTATTACTAACTTATTTGTCAGTTTTACCCTCACCATCATTGTAGCACTTCGTGCACGCCAAGTTCGTTTCTCTCAGTGGAAACCTCTTGCAAAACTGATATTTACACATTTTTCAACTCGCCCAATGGATTTTTTCTGGCCACCGAAACAGCCTTTGCAGCTTGAAGATGAGAACCATTTTCACAAAAAGCTAAAACATTGAGACTAATTGTTATTTTTTGTTCAAATTCTTATTTTTTTTGCAAAAAGAAATTAGTATAAATTACCTAAATCTACTCACTTGAAAAAAAGTGTACTGACTAGTACACTTTAGTGCATTAATTAAACTTAACGTGCGCGATTAATATACTCATAGGTTGTGATATGCCTTATGTATTGCTCTTTATTGGCTGTGTAGGTTTTCTTATTGGGGGTATTGGTTTAAATATTGACCAAATACAACATTTTGATTTCAATAGTGTTGTATGGATGAGTACACACCGTTTAGAGGCTTTAAATGGTATCACACTCGCCCTCTCCTATTTAGGCGGCTTACCGTCTATGATCGTGATAACTGGGCTATGTAGCATATATTTCATACGCCAAAAACAGTACGCAAATATACTGATGATGAGTTTGGGCTTATTCGGTGCTTCAATAATAGGTTGGATTTTAAAATACCTAGTCGACCGACCAAGGCCAGATGAAGTCTTCCAAATAGTGAAAACTTATGGAGCTTCATTTCCCAGTGCTCACAGTATCTATGCAGCCGTTTTGTGTTGTTCGATTATGTTTATTTTTCAAAAACATCAGCAAGTTAAACTTATATACTTAATGGGGTTTTTGTGGTTTTTTAGTATGGGAATCTCTCGTGTATATCTGGGAGCACATTTCCCTACAGATGTATTCGCAGGTTGGGGCATAGGTTTTATTTGGGCTGCAATGATATGGCTCATCCTATCTTCAGCAACGTTAAGTCGGAACAAAATATTTTTAGATAAAAATCTAAACGAGGTGGAATAATGATGTCGGCAAAGCTTTGGGCACCTGCCCTTACTGCTTGTGCTCTAGCAACGAGTATTGCACTTGTAGGTTGTAGCAAAGATCCAAAAGCAGCACAAGAAGGTGGTGCTGCTGCCCAAAAAATGCCGCCGACTGAAGTTGGTGTCATTGTTGCTCAACCACAAAGCGTGGAACAAACTGTAGAACTTTCAGGTCGTACGTCTGCGTACCAAATCTCTGAAGTTCGTCCACAAACCAGCGGTGTGATTTTAAAACGCTTGTTTAGTGAAGGCAGTTTTGTACGTGAAGGTCAACCGCTTTATGAAATTGACTCAAGTACCAACCGTGCAAACTTAGACAGCGCAAAAGCAGCTTTAGTACGTCAGCAAGCAAACTTAAATGCTTTGCAAGTTAAGGCAAATCGTTATCGTCAGCTTGTCGGCATCAATGCTGTTTCTAAGCAAGAATATGATGATTTAGTCGCACAAATTAAATTGGCAGAAGCAGATATCGCTGCGTCAAATGCTGCAGTTAAAAATGCACAAATTGACCTCGGTTACTCAACTGTTCGCTCACCGATTTCTGGTCAATCTGGTCGTTCTAGTGTGACTGCTGGTGCATTAGTGACTGCAAGTCAAAGCAATGCATTGGTCACCATTCAACAGCTAGATCCAATCTATGTTGATATTAACCAATCAAGTGCTGAGTTATTACGTTTACGTCAACAGCTTGCTAAAGGTAGTATTGACCGTAGTAATAACACTAAAGTTCGCTTAAAACTTGAAGATGGTAGCACTTACCCTGTAGAAGGCAACCTCGCATTCTCCGATGCAAGTGTAAATCCTGATACAGGTTCTGTGACGTTACGTGCTGTATTTTCTAACCCGAACCATTTATTGCTTCCTGGTATGTTTGCCAACGCGCAAATCGTACAAGGTGTGATTCCAAATGCTTATTTGATTCCTCAAGCTGCGATTACACGTACGCCTACAGGTCAGGCAATGGCAATGCTCGTCAATGCTAAAGGTGCTGTTGAAGCACGTCCTGTGACAACTGTAGGTGTTCAAGGTCAAAACTGGATTGTAACTGAAGGTCTAGCAACTGGTGATAAAGTCATCGTTGACGGTATTGCCAAAGTTAAACCTGAACAACAAGTTGTTGCTAAACCTTATCAACCACAAGCTGCTACGCCTCAAGGGGCAACACCAGCTGCTGCTCAACAAAAAACAGGTGGAGCAGCCCAACCTGCTCAGCAAGATAAAGCAACTGAACAAAAAGCTACTTCAAATGCATAAGGGGTAGACTCAATGGCTCAATTTTTTATTCATCGCCCGATCTTTGCATGGGTGATTGCACTGGTCATTATGTTAGCGGGGATTCTCACGCTGACGAAAATGCCTATTGCACAATATCCGACGATTGCACCACCGACAGTTACAATTTCTGCAACTTATCCAGGTGCATCAGCATCTACTGTTGAAAACACAGTAACGCAAATCATTGAACAGCAAATGAATGGTTTGGATGGCTTACGTTATATTTCGTCAAACAGTGCGGGGAACGGTCAAGCTTCAATCCAATTAAACTTTGAACAAGGTGTTGATCCAGATATCGCACAGGTTCAAGTACAAAACAAATTGCAATCAGCAACCGCACTTTTACCTGAAGACGTACAACGTCAAGGTGTAAAAGTAACTAAGTCTGGTGCAAGCTTTTTACAAGTCTTAGCGTTCTATTCTGAATCAGATAGTTTGTCTGCAGATGATATTAAAGACTATGTGAACTCAAATATTTCCGAACCTTTAAGTCGTGTTGCAGGTGTAGGTGAAGTCCAAGTATTCGGTGGTTCTTATGCCATGCGTATTTGGTTAGATCCTGCCAAGTTAACTAGCTTAGGTATCACTCCAAGTGATGTTGCAGCTGCAATTCGTGCACAGAACTCTCAAGTTGCTGTGGGTCAGTTAGGTGGTGCGCCATCTATCGAAGGACAAGTACTGAATGCAACTGTGAATGCACAGAGTATGTTGACCACACCTGAACAGTTCAAAAATATCTTCCTACGCAACACCAGTGATGGTGCACAAGTCCGTTTAGGTGATGTTGCACGTGTTGAATTAGGTGCGGATACCTATCAGTTTGATTCTAAATTCAACGGCAAACCTGCGGGTGGTGTTGCGATTAAACTTGCGACAGGTGCCAATGCTTTAGATACATCAGAAGCTGTTGAAGCACGCATGGTTGAATTGCGTAAAAACTACCCAACAGGGATGAAAGATAAACTCGCATTTGATACGACACCATTTATCAAAATTTCGATTGAAAGTGTGGTGCACACACTGATTGAAGCGATTATTCTTGTATTCTTTGTCATGTTCTTGTTCTTACAGAACTGGCGTGCAACCATTATTCCAACGATGGCTGTACCTGTTGTTGTATTGGGTACTTTTGCGATTATTAATATTTTTGGTTTCTCGATCAACACCCTCACCATGTTTGCTATGGTCTTGGCAATCGGTCTCTTGGTGGACGATGCCATCGTTGTGGTGGAGAACGTTGAACGGGTGATGCAAGAGGATCATTTAGATCCAGTTGCAGCAACAGAACTTTCGATGAAGCAGATTACAGGTGCCTTGATTGGTATGACATCTGTTTTGACTGCGGTGTTCGTTCCAATGTCATTCTTTGGAGGAACGACTGGGGTTATTTACCGTCAGTTCTCGATCACTCTCGTGACAGCAATGGTCTTATCTTTGGTTGTAGCGGTGACCTTTACTCCTGCTCTATGTGCAACCATTTTAAAACAGCACGATCCAAATAAAGAACCAAGCAATAATATCTTTGCACGTTTCTTCCGTTGGTTTAATGCTGCCTTTGATCGTACTGCAGAGAAGTATCAAACGGGTGTCAATTTCATGACACATCATAAACTGTTCTCTGGAATTGTTTATGCTGCTGTAATTGGCGTATTGGTTGTATTGTTTAAAATGTTACCTTCATCTTTCTTACCAGAAGAAGACCAAGGTGTGGTGATGACACTAGTTCAATTACCACCAAATGCAACCTTAGACCGTACAGACAAAGTCATTAACACGATGACGCACTATTTCATGGAAAATGAAAAAGCCTCTGTGGAATCTGTGTTTAGTGTTTCTGGTTTCTCATTTACAGGTATTGGTCAAAATGCTGGTCTTGCATTTGTAAAATTAAAAGACTGGGAAAAACGTACTACCCCTGAGCAACAAATCGGTAGCCTGATCCAACGTGGTATGGCGCTAAATATGATTGCAAAAGATGCATCGTATGTTATGCCGCTGCAATTACCTGCAATGCCTGAGTTAGGCGTAACTGCTGGCTTTAACTTCCAGTTAAAAGCGTCTGCAGGTCAAAGCCATGAACAACTTCTCGCTGCACGTAATACCATTTTAGGTCTAGCTGCTCAAGACAAACGTCTTGCAGGTGTACGTCCAAATGGTCAAGAAGATACACCTCAATACCAAATTAACATTGATCAAGCGCAAGCTGGAGCAATGGGTGTCAGTATTGCGGACATCAACTCAACCATGAGCATGGCGTGGGGTGGTTCATATATCAACGACTTCATCGATCGTGGTCGTGTGAAAAAAGTCTATGTTCAGGGTGAAGCTCATGCACGTATGATGCCTGAAGACTTGAACAAGTGGTATGTACGTAATAACAAAGGTGAAATGATTCCATTTTCTAGTTTTGCAACTGGAACATGGACTTATGGTTCACCACGTTTAGAGCGTTATAATGGTATTGCCTCAATGAACATCCAAGGCTCACCTGCACCAGGTACAAGCTCTGGTGATGCGATGCTTGCGATGGAAGAAATCGTTGCAAAACTACCATCAATGGGCTTACAAGGCTTTGACTATGAATGGACAGGTCTATCGTTAGAAGAACGTGAATCTGGCTCACAAGCACCATTCTTATATGCCCTTTCATTGTTGATCGTATTCCTCTGTCTTGCTGCACTGTATGAAAGCTGGTCAGTACCCTTCTCGATCCTATTGGTTGTACCTCTAGGTGTAGTTGGTGCGATCATATTAACCATGTTTGGGCACACAGGTTTATTTGGTGGAATTACCTTGTTTGGTCGGACTTATTTTGCACCTGATGCAAATCTATCCAACAACATCTATTTCCAAGTTGCACTTATTGCTGTGATCGGTTTGTCAGCAAAAAATGCGATTTTGATTGTAGAATTTGCCAAAGAACTGCAAGAGAAAGGCGAAAGTCTATTTGATGCTACTTTACATGCAGCAAAAATGCGTTTACGTCCAATCATTATGACCACATTGGCATTTGGTTTTGGTGTATTACCATTAGCATTATCGAGTGGCGCAGGTGCAGGTAGTCAACACTCAGTTGGTTATGGTGTCTTAGGTGGTGTAATCACCTCAACACTATTGGGTATTTTCTTTATTCCTGTATTCTTCGTGTGGGTACGTAGTATCTTTAAATATAAACCTAAAAATCAAAATCTTCAGGAGCATAAATCGTGATGCAAAACTTATGGTCTATTTCAGGTCGTAGCATTGCGGTATCTGCACTTGCGCTTGCTTTGACTGCATGTCAAAGCATGCGTGGCCCAGAACCCGTAGCTCAAGCGAGTATACCAACAGGTTATATTGACAATAACACTGGTACATCTATCGCAGAACAAGGTTATAAGGAATTCTTTGCAGATCAACGCCTACTTCAGGTGATTGATCTTGCATTAGCCAATAACCGTGACTTACGTACCGCGACATTGAACATTCAACGTGCTCAACAAGCGTATCAAATCACTTCAAACAATCAATTACCAACGATTGGTGCAAGTGGTAGCGTACTTCGTCAAGATCAAGGTGCTGGTGCTCAAACGACCTACAATGTTGGTTTAGGGGTGACTGCATACGAACTTGATTTTTGGGGTCGTGTAAAAAGTCTCAAAGACAATGCTTTAGATACTTATCTTGCAACGGGTAGTGCGCGTGATTCAACACAAATCAGTTTGATTGGTCAGGTTGCGCAAGCATGGTTAAGCTATTCTTTTTCTACAGCTCAACTTAAACTTGCAGACCAAACCTTAAAAGCACAGCTTGACTCATACAATCTGAACAAAAAACGTTTCGATGTTGGGATCGACAGTGAAGTTCCACTTCGTCAAGCACAGATTTCTGTTGAAACAGCACGTAATGATGTTGCAAGCTATAAGACACAAGTTGCTCAGGCTCAAAACTTATTGAACCTTCTTGTCGGTCAACAAGTTCCTGACAATTTATTGCCTAAACAGCGTGTGACTAAAATTACCTCAAATTCAGCATTTGCTTCTGGTTTACCAAGTGACTTGTTGAATAACCGTCCTGATGTAAAAGCTGCTGAATATAAACTTTCAGCTGCGGGTGCAAATATTGGTGCAGCAAAAGCACGCATGTTCCCGACAATCAGTTTGACCGGTTCTGCGGGCTATGCATCTACTGATTTAAGTGATTTATTTAAATCAGGCGCATTTGTATGGTCATTGGGTCCTAGTCTCGATATTCCTTTATGGGACTGGGGTACACGTAAAGCTAATGTGAAGATTTCAGAAACAGATCAACAAATTGCGTTGTCTGATTATGAAAAATCAATTCAGTCTGCTTTCCGTGAAGTGAATGATGCTTTAGCGGTTCGCCAAAATATCGGTGACCGACTCACTGCACAAAAACGCTTGGTCGATGCAACCAATACAACCTATAAACTTTCAAATGCTCGCTTCCGTGCGGGTATTGATAACTATTTGACTGTTTTAGATGCACAACGTTCATCTTATGCAGCTGAACAAGGTCTATTACTTTTAGAGCAAGCGAACTTAAATAACCAAGTTGAAGTGTATAAATCACTCGGTGGTGGGATCAAAGCCAACACTGCTGATCAAATCGCTCAACCTGCTTCTTCTTCTGAATTGAAATACCATTCAAAAGATAAAAAGTAAGTTTGCATCGTTTTAAATGAAAGCTCACTTCGGTGGGCTTTTTTTATTGCTTTTTGATCAATTATTTCCTATGTTCAATACATCTCATTCATCGAAGTAAATCAACCACACCATGAAATTAAGCAACCTTGAAAGTGTGCCAGGGCACCAAATTATTCAGCAGTTAGATGTGGTTTATGGCAGTACTGTGCGCAGTAAACATGTTGGACGTGATTTGATGGCTGGATTAAAAAATATTGTCGGTGGTGAACTCAAAGGTTATACCGAATTATTAGAAGAATCACGCCAAGAAGCGATGAATAGAATGATTGAAAAAGCACGTACTTTAGGAGCTAATGCAATTGTCGGAATTCGTTTTTCCACTTCAAATATTGCACAGGGGGCATCAGAACTATTTGTTTATGGAACAGCCGTCATTGTTCAAGCAAATTCAAATCCACTTCCAGACCCATTTTCACACTAGGTGACGACAATGGATGGATTAGTTTTTAAGATCGTCATCACACTCATTTTGTTTTGTATTGGATGGGGATTTGGACGCTATATTGAACGTAAACATTTAACTGAACTTGAGCAAAATGAACGACGTCTTGCCCATATTAGAGTCGACACCAATAAATTTCAAACATCTGAAAAAGAGGGACAACTGATCAGTAGTAATGTGGTCATTTCACATGATTATTTTAAATATATCATTGCTCAAATCCAAAACTTTTTTGGCGGACGACTCACCACCTATGAAAGCGTGGTTGAACGCGCACGGCGTGAGGCAATTGTCAGATTAAAACAACAGGCTGAAAATGTCGGTGCTAAACAGATTATGGGCTTACGTTTAAGTACCACTGAATTGGGAATGCAAGGTGGAATGGTTGAAGTTTTTGCCTATGGTACAGCGATTCAATCTTAACCAGAGTAGAAAAATGAATAAAAAGAAAATTTTAGGCTCTATTATCGGAATTATTGGTGGCTATTTGATTAGCCACTACTTGATTTCACCCTTGATTTTTAAAAATAAACAACCCAATCAAACTGAAATAACTCAAGCGCTTGATGCTGAATTAAATATGCTACGTCAACGAATCCCAATGCAGATCGAACAAAGTTCAACACTAACAGCAGTTGATCGACGAGATTTAAAAATCGCATATACCTACGAAATTGATCAGTCCGTACTTCCTGCTTTTTCCAATGCAACTAAAAAAGCTGAATTATGCGAACTGATGAAAGCGTCTTTTAAATTGGGGGTTGAGTATGATTACATTTATAAAAATGAAAATGGAACGACATTGCTCACCATTCCAGTCAATCAAACCTCCTGCTCTATCTAGCGAAATCAATATTTAAAACCAACGTCAATAAACATATTCATCTTTATACTGGGTGGGAATCTGATACTGCTTCCCATCAAATTTAAGCGTCATAATCTGCTCAGTTGGTTTTTGTTTGGTTTCATGACAGTGATCATAAGTACCATGAAATTTAGATTTCTGCGCTGTAGTTTTGACCTGAATATCATAATAATTTTTGCTTGTACTATTCAGCATTCTTAAAATACTTTTTCGTTCTTCGACATCAGCATTACAACGAGTATCTGTTTCAGCTCGATAACGCTCTACAATCAAGCTATCTAAAACTTGTTGTTTATTCTGCAAATTATAGAGATTCAACAACTGCATTGCGTAAGGATTAGGTTGGGAATGCCCTGAATAATTCAATCTTACGCCCAAAGCACGTTGCTGATTTGATACTTTATAATTGGCTGTATCTAGTTCGATCGAATCTAAACTAATTGCATCGGAAACTATCGCTTTTCTTGTAAGATAACGATAATTCACCTGTTGGTTGTTCCGATCAAACTTAAGCAAAGTCAAATAATATGTCCCACTTTCTGGTTCATCTTTAACAGGAATCCACTGTGCATACGCCATAATCACATTTGAAGTATTGGTTGGGTCAATTTTACAGGCGATTCTGGCTTGCTCACGATTGGCTATCTCGGTCTGTGCAATCACTTTATCAACCAATTCATTGCTATCGCAAAGATCAGCACGCGCTTCATTCATGCACAATAAATAACTTGATAAAGCCAATGGAACAATTAAAGGACGAAATTTTACTTTTAACATGACCACCTCGCCCACGAGATTACAATCAAATCTCGCTTAGACTTAAAATTAAATGAAACCGCTTAACTCGTTCAGTGAAATGGTTCACGACTAACGAGACATCTCGCATTCCCATTTCCCATCTTTTTTCTCAGTACATGTTTCCATCGCTAATGGATAAGTCGTCAATTCAGTCAAGTGAAAGCCCTTTTGATCAAATCGAATCATAGACTGATAAGTTCCATCATCCATTTTAATATCCAAACCTTGATTCTGAATACGATATAACGTATTCCCAAAAGCTTTCCTAAAACCATCAAAATATTCAAAGTTAATCTGATTATTTTGAATACTCAAAAAGCCAATTCCCCCATAATATTGTGACTTATGATTACGCATATCAATAATATGTACTGTCGTATCGGCATATACAAAACGTCCAACCTCTTTCAACCAACTGCTATTCAAAATCGTCAATTGATCTGAAAAAATATGTCCATTCAATAAAATACAGCGTACAGGACACTTTTTCGTATCGGCAGATGGCGTCTTTAAATATTGTTGATGATTTAAAATTTCAAAGCGATATGGAATTTGACGTGTATCTAATTGGGCTGGTGGTAAACGACTACTGGTTGTCTTAGCTGAACTTTTCAAATTATAAAACTCCGGCTTTAACCACTTTTGTGAATCAAAAAAATGTTCACGTGGTCGCCAGCCTTGCTTTTCTTCATCTGAGGGTTCTACCCATGCCCGCGCTTCTTCTTGATCTGTTTGTTTTGCAAAAGTGCTAAACGGAATCAACAATGTACATAACATCAAAAGGAAACAGCGATTTAATTGATAAAATGAGACGTACATTTCCTACTTACCTGAGGCAATCATTGTGTAAATAAATTTTTAAGATGTTCTTAAACAATTATTTAACTTTCATTTTACGAATCATTTTATACAGTGTTGATGGCGATAAACGAGAAACCAAAACGCCTAATTTTTCCTTACGACCACCGACAACGATGTATTCTTGACCTTTCCTCAAAGCTGAAACTGTTTGTGTTGCAAAATCATCAGCTTCCAAGCCATTTTCAATCGCTTCATCCTGATGTGCTTGTGGTTTACCTGCGCCATTCAATGCATTAAACGACACATTGGTTTTCACAAAGCCTGGGAAAATCACGGAAACATTGACACCATCTTGTGCTACTTCTGCACGTAGACTGTTTGCCCACATGTGAATCGCTGCTTTCGCTGCTGAATAGCTGGCACGATATTGCGTACCGAGTAGACCTGCCACACTCGATACATAAGCGATACGTCCAGACTTTTGTGCTAAGAATGTCGGTAAAACCAATTTGGTCAAAAAGACTTGAGAAAAATAGTCAATTTCCATGATGGCACGTTCAGTTTGCATGGTGGTATCCGCAATTAAAGCGCGCTGACTCAAGCCTGCATTATTGATTAACCAATCAATACGCCCTTTTTCTTGCAATACTTGTTCGTAGGCACGGCGCATTTGAGCTTCGTCAGTAATATCCATTGCCACTGAAATATGTCGATCAGGGTTTAAAATACTGACTCGCACATTTTCGAGTTCTTCTAAACGTCGCGCACTGAGAATCACTTGTGCCCCTTGCAGAGCACATTCTGCCGCTAATGCCTTGCCAATCCCAGAAGATGCGCCAGTAATCCAAACGACTTTTCCCTCTAAGCTTTCCATGTCACCACCCCTATATTTAACAAATAATATCACACACTTAATTTAAAGTTTTTATTTCACGGAGTCTTACATCACAAATTTTGATTCAGGGTTTAGCCTTCGGCTCGAGGTACTTTTGTTTCGGCAAAAGTACCCAAAACCACTGTCATCCGCAGAACTCGTTCACTTCCGTCAAGTTATTCGACACCTCGCAGAAACATTCTTAATTAGAATTAGTCCTGCCTCAAACAATTGCGGATGACGTTACCGCGTATCCACATTCATTAATATACAAAGTATAATTTAAACCATTACGTTATATATCAATGAGATTAGTTCAAAGGATTGATCAAAGCAATTGCGCTTTCAAGCAATTAAGCAACAATCAAAAACTTTTTAAAATGCTGTGCATAATGCTGTGCTTTTTCAACATTGGCAGGGTCATATTCTTCACCCGCTTTTTCTAAACGCTTATACCCTGTACTGGTGATCATATTGATCACACCATTCAAGGTTTTATCGACCACAAAATTAAATTTCAATAATGTTTTAGGATCACGAATAAACTCAGAAACACCTAAATCAATCACTTTGACCAAGTCTTTTAATGCTGCTGGTAAAGCATGTACATCACCATCAATGACTTTTTGAATATTGGCATTGGCTTGCTCACCTAAATTACGGTCAAGCTGATAATACATCACCACTTCATTGGCATTGGAATCTTCAAACTTTTTCAGAATATGGTTTGCAACTGGTTTTAAACGGTCATTACTAAAAAATGAAATCGACCATGGCATGTATTTTTTCAAAGCACCTTCAATCTGGTCAAAAATTTGTTCCGCTTCTTTAAGCTTTTTCTTGCCGTTAGCATCCAAGTCACTGCGTGAGCGTTGCTCATTTAACAAAGAACCAAAGACTTGATCTAGAACTTGGCAAGACATTTCAGTAAATGCTGTACCCAATTGTTTGGCTAAATCTTTCTTTTCACCATTATTCAAACTTTGGGTAATGTTTTTTAATTCTTGGTAAGTCTGCTGTTTGATCAATAAATCGATTTTATATTGCATCCTACTTTTCCCTATTGTTGTTTTAACGAGATTGAATTGATATTAGCAAAACTCGAAAATGGATGCATTGTCTTTTAATGACTCCAAATGATTATTTATAATTAATAAATACTTAATTTAAAACAAATGCTTAAAATCATTGATTCGCATTTCAAACTGAATAATATGACTTAAATCCAACATTTGTTTTATTTTTCTGAAATTCTCATTTAAAAAACAGAAAATGAAGCTGTTGAGCAAGATCAAATAAATGAAAACAACACCAATACTCCACTACAGGAATCAACATTCCTGATAAATATTTTGCTACAATAGATCTAATTTTTACTCACTTTTGATCTGTTTTTACTATGACTGATTCAGCGCAAAATATTGCTACGACCTACGATCCAACTGAGATCGAGAAAAAATGGTATAAGACTTGGGAAGAGAATGGCTACTTCAAACCATCTCGTGAGGGCGAATCATTCTGTATCATGATTCCGCCACCGAACGTCACTGGTAGCTTGCACATGGGTCATGGTTTTAACAATGCCATCATGGATGCCCTAACTCGCTACAACCGTATGTCAGGTAAAAATACCTTATGGCAACCGGGGACTGACCATGCGGGTATTGCAACGCAAATGGTAGTTGAGCGTCAACTTGGTGCGCAAGGTGTAAGCCGTCATGACTTGGGTCGTGAAAAATTCATCGAAAAAATCTGGGAATGGAAAGAACAATCTGGTGGCAACATTACCAACCAAATCCGCCGTTTGGGTTCTTCTGTAGATTGGTCACGTGAACGCTTCACCATGGATGAAGGTTTATCCAATGCGGTAAAAGAAGTTTTCGTAAAACTACACGAAGACGGCTTAATCTACCGTGGTAAACGCCTCGTAAACTGGGATCCAAAATTACAGACTGCTCTTTCTGACTTGGAAGTTGAGTCTGATAAAGAAGAAGCAGGTTCATTGTGGCACTTCAAATATTTCTTTGAAGATAAATCACTTCGTACGCACGATGGTAAAGATTACATCGTTGTAGCAACCACTCGTCCTGAAACTTTACTCGGTGATACCGCTGTTGCTGTTGCACCTGATGATGAACGCTATGCGCCGTTGGTCGGTAAAAACATTATCCTACCGATTACAGGTCGTGCGGTTGCGATTGTTAAAGATGAGTATGTAGACAAAGAATTCGGTACAGGCTGTGTAAAAATCACCCCGGCACATGACTTCAATGACTATGAAGTGGGTAAGCGCTGTGAGTTGCCAATTATCAACATTTTCAACAAAAATGCTGAAATTCTGGCTGAGTTTGAATACATCGCGAAAGCGGGCGAACAGATTTCTAAGACCATCGCAGCACCTGCTGAATATGTTGGTTTAGAGCGTTTTGCTGCACGTAAAAAGTTAGTTGAACAAGCTGAAGCTGAAGGCTGGTTAGATCAAATCCAACCGTACACCTTGAAACCACCTCGTGGTGACCGTTCAGGTGTAATCGTTGAGCCATTATTGACAGACCAATGGTATGTTAAAATTGCACCACTTGCTGAACCTGCGATCAAAGCGGTGAAAGATGGCGAGATCAAATTTGTACCTGAGCAATACAGCAACATGTACATGGCTTGGATGAATAACATTCAGGACTGGTGTATTTCACGTCAATTGTGGTGGGGTCACCGTATCCCTGCTTGGTATGATGCTGAAGGCAATATCTATGTGGGTCGTAATGAAGAAGAAGTGCGTGCGAAAAACAACATCGCTGCTGATGTTGAATTAAATCAAGACGAAGACGTTCTGGATACATGGTTCTCATCTGCACTGTGGACATTCTCAACATTAGGTTGGACTGGCGACGAAGCGAAAGATAAAGAAAACTATTTCTTAAATACGTTCCACCCGACTGACGTACTTGTGACTGGTTTTGACATCATTTTCTTCTGGGTTGCCCGTATGATCATGATGACGCTTCATTTCATGAAAAATGAAGATGGTACTTCACAAGTTCCGTTCAAAACTGTGTATGTACATGGTTTAGTACGTGATGGCGAAGGTCAGAAAATGTCTAAGTCTAAAGGGAATGTCCTTGATCCATTAGATTTGATTGACGGTGTTGATCTTGAAACTTTGGTACAGAAGCGTACCACTGGTTTGATGAACCCGAAAACTGCACCAAAAATTGAAAAAGCGACGCGTAAAGAATTCCCTGAAGGTATTCAGGCTTATGGTACAGATGCGGTTCGTTTCACATTCTGTGCGCTTGCAAATACTGGTCGTGACATCAAATTCGACATGAAACGTGTTGAAGGTTACCGTAACTTTGCCAACAAAATCTGGAATGGTACACGTTTCGTTCTGATGAATGTTGAAGGTCAGACTGTTGGTCAGACTGCACGTCCTGATCTTTGGGAATTGCCTGAACAATGGATCGTCAGCCGTTTACAGAAAGCTGAAGCTGCGGTTCAAACTGCATTTGCAACTTATCGTTTAGACTTGGCTGCTCAAGCGATTTATGAGTTCATCTGGAATGAATACTGTGACTGGTATGTAGAGCTGACGAAGCCTGTTCTAAATGATGAAAATGTCGCTGAAGAACGTAAGGCTGAAGTTCGTCGTGTGCTTTTATCTGTGATGGAAGCTGCGTTGCGTCTTGCTCATCCGTTGATGCCGTATTTGACTGAAGAAATCTGGCAGACGCTTGCGCCAATGATCGGTATTCAAGGCGAAACCATCATGCTGGCGAAGTATCCTGTTGCTGACAATGCGAAGATCAATGATCAAGCGGAAGCAGATATGCAATGGCTTCAAGGTTTGATTGGTGCGGTGCGTAACATTCGTGGTGAAATGGGCTTAGGTAATGCTCGTTTATTACCTGTTCTGCTTCAAAATACCACTGATGCTGAAAAAGCTCAGATTGCTCGTATTGAACCATTGTTTAAAGCTTTGGCTAAAGTTGAAAGCATTACTTTCCTTGCAGATGCTGAGCAACCACCGTTGTCATCATCGAGTGTAGTGGGTCACGTGTCTGTATTTGTTCCAATGAAAGGTTTGATTGATCCTAAAGCTGAATTGGGTCGTCTACAAAAAGACTTCGATAAGGTTCAAAAGCAACATGACCAAATTGCGACTAAATTGGGTAATGAAGGTTTTGTAGCGAAAGCGCCTGCTGCTGTGGTTGAAGGCGAGAAAGTGAAGCTTGCTGAGTTTGCTGATCAGTTAGCGAAAATTAAAGCGAATATGGAACAGATTGCGGCGCTATAAGGTATTAGCAATTTAATCTGATTTGTAGTATAAAGGGCTGATTATTCAGCCCTTTTATTTATGCAAGTAAAATATATGAAGCTTATTACTCAATTCAATTTTGATGAAAAACATATAAATATTTTACCAAATAAAAACTTTGATGAATCTAATGTTTTTACGGTAGTTATTGGACAAAATTCAATTGGTAAAAGTAGGCTTTTAGGCTCAATTATCAAAGACAATTTAGATGAAAATTCTGTATCAAATAAAAAGATTATTGCTATAACAAATACTTCTTACAACAAATTCCCTAAAAATCAAGAAAATTTCCCTAATTATACAAAGTTACTTCCTCTACCAACAAATGAATCAATAGGTGGATTTGGAATAAGGATAAATGAACAATATTTTGAAAATATAATAAATGAATTTATAAATTATAAACAAAACAATAAATTAAATACTAAGTTTAGATCAAACATCTATATGGATGTAAAAAGACTAACTCCAAAATTATTATTAAAAATTAAAGAAAATAGCCAATTTACTTACAATAAATTAGCTCAGGTCTTAAACTTCTTAAAACTTGATAATTCATTAATAATAAGACTTGTTGTGAGAAAAAATATATTAGAAGATATCAAAAATCTTAAAGGAGACTACATTGAAATTATAAATAAATTAGAGAGTATTAACTCGTTAGAAATTTCATTAGAAGACTTAGCTTATTTAGATCCTGTTATAATTGATTTAATTCTTTTAAAAGTTATTGACATCTTTAGAATATATTTGTATGACAATAAAATAAATAAAAGATTAAACTATAGAGAACTAAGTTCGGGTCAATTAGCCATACTATCTATGGGGCTCGCTTTAATTTGTGAATTAGAAAATGAGTCTCTTATTTGTATTGATGAACCAGAAGTTAATTTACATCCACAATGGCAAGAAGAAATTATTAATTTAATCGAGTCAATTTCAGAAAATTATCAAAATTGCCAATTTTTAATCGCAACCCATTCTCCTCAGATTGTATCCAATCTGACATGCAAGAATTCATTTATCTTAAATCTAAATACAAATGAACTGCAAAACAATGAACAGATCATGAATAGATCTGCAGACTTTCAGCTTACTGAGGTTTTCAGTGCCCCTGGGAATAACAATGAATATCTTTTAAGAAAAATACTTATTATTCTTAATAAGTTAAACACTAATATGCTTTTAAGCGAAGATGAAAATCATACAAAGGAATTAGTTAAAAAACTTTATTACGAAGAAAAGTTTCAAGAGCACGATAAAGTAAAAACCTTAATTGAAGTTTTATTAGATCTTGAGGAAAAACAATGAAAATATTTGTTATTCCTTCAAAATTTAATGAATATATTAATACTTACGATAAAAAAGATCATACATTTTGGAATAAGCAATGTAAGGAAATTTTAGAGCTTAAAAGTTTAATTCGCACTCACTATTTAACAGAAACCAATAATATTTGTTTCTACTGTAGACATCAGATTCCATCACAACATGGGAGATATTGGGATATAGACCATATATTACCTAAATCACTTTATAGTAGTTTTTTGTTTGAATCAGAGAATCTAATCGTAAGTTGTGTAGACTGCAATTCAGCAAAAGGTAATAAAAATCCTCATAAATCAAAAAATAAGGCTGTTAAGAATTTACCAAGAGGATCTGATAAATATACTTTCATCCACCCTTTTTATGATAATTACGACGATCATATTCAAGTCAAAAAAACAGCTGAAC
>NZ_SGSW01000056.1:0-18531 GCF_004209125.1 Acinetobacter sp. WCHAc060033
AACTCTTAAGCAGAGTATTTTGTATTTTAAATCATATTCTGTCTATCAGTTTATTGATGGTCAAGGTAAACCTATTAGTTATTTAAAATATCAAATTTTTGAGAAAAATAATAAAGAGCCGATATTAAATAATATGCCTAAAAGTGTTGAGAAAAATGGTTTAACAGGAGTTGCATTTACTTATAAAGAAAATCAAGTGAAATATAAAATTGGTAGTAGTGATATATTTGGCGATTTTTTTTCACCTGTAGTTTGCGTAGATGATAAACAAATTCAACAAATTAAAATAGGTGTATCTATGGGAGGAACAGCTCCTGATCCGAATAAAACTTTGGGTTTAGGTAAAGCACAAAAATTACCAATTATTGTAAATCCGCACACTGATGAATTGCTTATCCTGCCACAAGAAGTTTTTAATACATTTGAAAAAATTACAAGAGATTTGGAAGAATCAATCAAAAATGTTCATCGAACTAAATATGAGTTAGATGAAAAAATGAAGTATATCGCTAGAACTCCAGAGGAAATTGAGGAAATCGAGAAAAGATTAAATATAAATCAGAAAAAAGCAGTAGAAAAGATAAACGAAAAGTTTTCTGATAAGGCAGATTTACGCGAAGTTTTAGTGTTAGAAACTACTGGTGATACAAAAACTGGACAGAAAAATTTGTTAAGGAAATATTTAACTGCTAAAGAATATGATCAGTTAAAATCCAAACGCTTAAATAGTGAAATGAAAGTTAAAATTAAAGGAGGTGCAATAAAATCAAGAAACCATAAGGAAGATGGAGATATCGAAATTGATTTAAAGGAACTGAATAAAAGTTTCGAGGAATTAAAGGATAAGTTAAGTTTAGAAATATATAAAAAGAAATTTGGTAGTGATGAAAAAGCAATTTATGACATGATTGGGGGAATAGGTGGCGAACTTGCGAAACAATATCAAAACAGTAATGGTACCAATGTCAGTGTTGAGTCTCAGTGGATGAGATTGGTTGCTGGAAATGGTGGAGAAGCTTCTATACATGCCACAAATAAAGGTGTGTCAATACGGGCGAAAGGTGATCTTTCTGCAAAATTCGTTTTGTTTGAAAAACAAAAAGAATGGAGAAGCTTTTGCCCAAGTGAGAATGGGTGGAATCTAGCTATTGGTGATATGGCATTAGGGACAATACGTTTTATACGTGGATGTACCTTACACGGTTTTTCAGGAGCTAATATTGGCTTGACTGGTAATTTATCAGTGGATTTGCCGATGAGAGTTGGTGCTCCGCAAGTTGTTTACCCTACCACTCGAAAGCCAAGTCGAACCAATGCTAACTCTGGTGGTAGATTAGAACCTACAGATGCTGACTTTGATAAGACCACTGAAAACCAAGTTGCTGCCGAAGTAAAAGCCTTTGCTGGTGCTCAATTGGGGGTGACAGTTATGGCATCCTTGGAGTGGTATAACGATAAAACAGAGAGTCCACCTAAATTTGTCAATATTGCCTCTGCAGCTCCTACTTTAGGAGGAAGTATTGGTGGTGGATTTGAAGGAAAATTCCAAATATTTCTTCAGGGAGGTAAGTTTAAATTTCGTGTTGCTTTGCATTTATGTTGGGGAATTGGTGCCAAAGGTTCACTTGATTTTGAAGTGGATTTTAAACAAATGATGCATTTTGCCCTGTTTGTCAGAAGCCAACTATTGCAAGCTTCGTTTAAGCAATTACTTTATATACATAAATTGGCTTTTAGTACATTGGCTCAAATATTGGCCTATTGCATTGGTGATGATCACCCCCTTACTCAACAAGTTGAATTTTTAGTCGAAGGGTATGGTAGATGGATTGATAGTATATCTTCAGATCAGCAAAGATATAGAGTTGCCATGAATGTTAACTCTCCGAATGGATTAGAAGGTTTGGTGAGAGCCTCACCTGAAAGCAAGGGGATATTGATTTATGGGGTGACACATTGGTCGACCCCTACGGCTTCATTATTTGATATGACAATTAGCCTTAATAATCTGGATCTCGAGGTTAATCGTTTTGTAGCACGAAAAAATGCCATAATTAATATTTTTAAAACCTGCATTTCAACCCGTGAATGGATGAATGTGATTCAGCATGTTCATCCAAGGGCAACGTCCCAGTCGGCAAGTGCCATGCAGAAAATCGAAGGGGATATTATTCGTTTTCTCAACTATGGTGAAGATAAAAGCATCGCTGAAGATATTATTCGAATCTTAAATAGTGGTTTTGATTATGAAGGAGGTCGAGAAAACAAATGGTTAAAAGACTATTTAAAATATCGTAAACAGGCGAAGCCGATTAAAGGATATCCTCTAAATCATTTGATTGTCCGAAATCAGGATGATATACAATTTAAGCAGTTAGATTATATCGAAGGTTATGCTGAGAATGATGCTATTTTGGCTTCAAATTTAGATGTGTTGGAACCTTTTGATGACAAGGAAATTCAGCTATATCAGGTTTAGACTTGATATAGCTATTTCTAGTAATTTTATACAATCGGTTTTTGCTGATTTACTACACAACGCACAGCATTTTTAAAGTTTGCATTTATACTTCCTTTAAAATCATCTGGATAGTCAATACGTTGTACTGGGTGAGCATGGCTACGACGTACAGTCAAGCCCTCACCCATTTGCAGGGTTTGACCATCTAGAGGTTTAGAACTACGTAAGACTTTCTCAGAACCTATTTTGGGTCCTTGTGGGTTTTTTTCAGGGGAATGCTGATAGTAGTCTGCGGCATACCAATCAAGCATCCATTCATAGTTATCTGTAATTAAATCATAAAAACCTAAAGCAGAAGGAGGATATCGACCAATGACTGAAATATTGGCACCCACAGACTTAAATTCTCTCACTAGTGCTTCTCTTTGGTCAAAGTCCCAAACATTGATTCCATCTTCAATTTCTCCAGTATTAGTTGGAAAGTGAATCTTTTGACCTTTATTGCGTGCTGCATATTCCCATTGGGCTTCAGTAGGCAAGTCCATATTTAGATTGAGTTGTTTACCTAACCATTGGCAGTAATTTCGTCCCTCTTGCCATGAAACCCCTGCCGCTGAAACTGGATATCTGTATTTGGAAGAGTGTGAGTCTTTTGACACGACTTTTGGTGTATTGGTGGCTTCACTATAAATATCCAAATCCTCATAAGTCGCTTTGTAAGCATTCATACTAAAACTGTCTAAAGTCACCTTATGTACGGGTTTACTGTCAATATTATTATCATAGAAATCAAAGTCCCCCATCATAAAGGAGCCCCCTTTGACAAAGATCATATTCTTTTTTGTTTTTTCTAATAATTTATTTATTTCTGTTTGTAGCTCAGGATTAATCTCGGTATTTGCTTGTTGTGCTTTAGTCTGAGGAGCCTCAGACGTGTTTTTTGCACAAGCGGTTAAAGCAACACTTGATAGGAAGATCGCAATTATATTTTGTTTTAGCATTTCTTATATCCAAACGAATCATTTTTTCTATGTTAGACGGATGTACCATGTTGATAAAGATTGATTTTGTTAAAACAGTAAGCATAATTGATCAATTCATGATATTTAATGTTTATAAAATAGGTTTTTGCTGATTTACTACACAACGCACCGAGTTTTCAAAATTAGGATTTAAAATACCTTTGAATTTTTGTGGAAAATCACTTTCTGAGGGCTGTATTGGGTGAGCGTGACTACGTCGTGCGGTTAAGCCTTCGCCCATTAGTAAGGTTTGACCATCTAGAGGTTTAGAACTACGTAATACTTTTTCAGTCCCTGTCTTAGGGCCTTGTGGGTTTTTTCAGGAGAATGCTGATAGTAGTCTGTAGCATACCAATCAAGCATCCATTCATAGTTATCTGTAATTAAATCATAAAAGCCTAAAGCTGAGGGTGGAAATTGACCTATTTCAGAAAATAATGATTTAGGGGCTTTATTTTTATGGCGTAACTCAATTCTTTGCTCATAACTCCAGACATTAATACCATCCTCAATTTTTCCAGTATTGGTTGGAAAGTGAATCTTTTGATCTTTATTGCGTGCTGCATACTCCCATTGGGCTTCAGTAGGCAAGTCCATATTTAGATTGAGTTGTTTACCCAACCATTGGCAATAATTTCGTCCCTCTTGCTATCAAACATCTGCAGCTGAAACCGAATATCTGTATTTGGAAGAGTGTGAGTCTTTTGACACGACTTTTGGTGTTTTGGCGACTTCACTATAAATATCCAAATCCTCATAAGTCGTTTTGTAAGCATTCATACTAAAACTGTCTAAAGTCACCTTATGTACAGGTTTGCTGTCAATATTATTATCATAGTAATCAAAGTCGCCCATCATAAAGGTGCCACCTTCTACAAAAATCATATTTTTTGGGTTTTTTCAATCAATTTTTGAATTTTGGATTGTAGCTCAGGCGAAGCATTTTTTTGATTAGCAAAAGTCGTCTGTGACTCATTAGTACTTTTAGCACAAGCACTTAAAGCAAAAGTAGATAATAAAATAATGGTTAGGTTTTGATTGATCATATTCTTTAAAATTATAGAGTTGTTTATATATGGTGTAAGGATAGAGTATATTCTATATATCAAAAAGAAAGTTCTTGTTATTAAAATCCTAGAAATGTAAAAAGCCCTTTCGAGCTTTTTACTATCAATAAAATCAAGACAACGACTTAATCGGACTTCCACCCAAAGCCTGCATCAGAGTCACATAAGCATTGTATTGACTCTGCTTAGTTTGCACCAAAGACAAACGTGCATTACGTGTGGTTTCTTGTGCATCCAATAAACTTTTCAATGCAATTGCACCATTACGATAACGCACTTCTGTTAAACGCTCAGTCTTTTCTGCAAGCTCTAAATTACGCTGTTGCAAAGCCACTTGCTTATCCAATTCAGTTCGATTCGAAAGTGCATTTTCAGTATCTGCAAAGGCTTGGTATAAAGTATTGCGATACTGAATAATGGATTTTTCATAATCCAATTCACTGATCTTCAAATCTTTTTGCATATCATTATATTGTAGGAAAGGCAGACTTAGACTCGCACCTAAAGTCAACGCAGGATTCTTCAATAAATTCGCCAAAGACGTACTGGTCGAACCCAAACTTCCAGTCAAACTGATTGAAGGGTAGTAACTGGCTTTAGTGGCATCCTTATTTGCTAAAGATTCACGTAAACGTAATTCCGCAGCTCTTAAGTCAGGACGGCGAGACAAAATATCTGCAGGTAAACCAGCAGAAATATTTGGTAAGGCGATACGCGGTAATTTTTTCGGTTCTTGGATATTCAACTGTTGAACAGGAATTTGCAATAACACCGCTAAGGCTGTTCGTGTTTCTACCAATTGTTGTTCAATCTGACTTAAACTGGCTTTTTGGCTTTGAACAGATTGTTCAGCCTGAGTTAAATCCAAACCAGAAACTGCACCAGCTTTATATTGAGTACGAACCAATTCATAAGTTTTTTGCGTTGAAGCAAGGCTTTGTTGCGCTGTGCTATAACGCTCATTGAGATAACCCAATTGCCAATATAAATTTGCTGTTGTACCAATCAATGTTTGACCAGTGGCTTGTAAGTCTTGTTCAGTAGCTAAAGATTCCCATTTAGCTGCTTCAGTTTGACGTGCTAATTTTCCAAACAAGTCAACTTGATAACTCACGCCCGCACTAAGGGATAGCCCTTTTGCAGAATCATCACCAGAATTTAAATCAAATGAATGTCCAGTTGAAACACCTGAGCTAACACGTGGACCTTGCTGATCACGTGCCAAACCCGCTTTTAAACGCGCAGTTTGTAAATTAATTCCAGCCACAGCCAAGTCGGCATTTTTTTGAATGACTTGATCAACCAATTGATTGAGTTGAGTATCACCAAACAATGTCCACCATTGGTCTGCATACAAATCGGTTTGAATTTGCTTAGATTTTGCATTGTCATAAGCAAAGCCACTTGGCACTTGTACCGCAGGCGCTTGATAAGGTGTTTTGACCACTGCTGCGCAACCGATCAATGAACTTCCAAGAATCAAGGTAGTTGCAAGCTTCGTTAAATTCATTTGCATTATATTTTCCTTATTCTTTAATCATTCACGTGAAAGTGCATCAACAGGGTTCAATTGCGCTGCATTGCGTGCAGGGATAAATCCAAACACTACACCGATCAAGGTTGAACATACAAAGGCAGCAATGATTGACGTGGTTGAATACGCCATTTGGAAACTACCTTTGGCAACATGGCTAATCAATTGTCCAATTCCAAGAGAGAGTAGTACACCCAGAATTCCCCCTAAGATACAAACAAGGATTGCTTCAATCAGGAATTGTTGCAGGATATCACTTTGACGTGCACCCACTGCCATCCGTACACCAATCTCTTGAGTACGTTCAGTGACTGAAACCAGCATGATATTCATGACCCCAATACCACCAACAACCAATGAAATCACCGCAATTGCAGATACCAATAAAGTCATGGTTTGCGTAGTTTGTTCAATGGTTTGGCGAATACTGTCGGAGTTTTGCGTAAAGACATCTTGCGCACCATGACGTTGTTCCAACAAACTGAGAATGGCATTTTCCGCAACCGCAGTCGGATAGGTATCTTTAACACGGACAATGATGCTCCGCACATTGGCTTGACCGAGCATACGACTCATGACAGTTGAATAAGGTAAATAGACATTTAAACTGTCAGAATTTCCCATCATGCCTTGTTGGGCATCGACCACACCGATAATTCGACTTGGTACACTACCGAGTAAAATCACTTGTCCGAGTGGATCAGTACCATCGCTGAAAAAAGTATTTTTGGTATTGGAATCAATCACCACATCTTGAGCTTGTTGGGTAACACTTTGTTTGTCAAACGCTTGCCCCGATGTAAATTCTAGCCCTCTGACATTAAAGAAATCATTGCTGACACCATTCACAGTCGCTGAGGCTTCAGTATCTTTAAAACGCGCCGTGACACTGCTATTTACTGTTGGGCTAACCGCTTCTACATAAGGCTGTTCAGACAGTGCTTCAGCATCGGCAGGAATCAAGGTTTTAAATTGTGCAGTTTTGGAGTTATCACCAAAGCCACGCCCTTGGAATACCGTAATGGTATTGGTTCCCAAACTGCTGATATTTTCCAAAATTTGCTTTTGTGAACCATTCCCGAGCGCGACGACAGATACTACCGATGCAATCCCGATAATGATCCCGAGCATGGTGAGGAAGGTACGCATACGATGCGCATTCATGGCCAATAAAGCCATGTTAAATGCTTCAGCAAAACGATCTATCGCAGAACGCCATTTCGATGATTTTTTGCGATTTACCTTAGATTCTGGTTCGGCGACAACCTCAATTTCATCATCATGCTGTGGTGTATTGGGATTATCGGCAATGATATTGCCATCACTGATTTCAATAATACGTGTGGCATTTTTCGCCACATTCATATCATGGGTAACCAGAATGATGGTATGACCTTTGGAATTCAGCTCGCGCAGAATACG
Organism: Acinetobacter sp. WCHAc060033; assembly: GCF_004209125.1. Taxonomy (NCBI): domain Bacteria; kingdom Pseudomonadati; phylum Pseudomonadota; class Gammaproteobacteria; order Moraxellales; family Moraxellaceae; genus Acinetobacter; species Acinetobacter sp. WCHAc060033. The sequence goes on from NZ_SGSW01000056.1 coordinate 7,507, forward strand.
CATCACTTCAACACCACTATTCTTATCCAATGCACCTGTGGGTTCATCGGCAAGAATCACATCCCCACCATTCATTAAGGCACGGGCAATAGAGACACGTTGTTGCTGACCACCTGAAAGTTGATTGGGACGGTTCTGCGTCTTTTCACCTAAACCCAGCTCAGTCAAAATTTCCTGTGAGCGTTGTTGGCGCACAGTTGGATCCATCCCCGCATAAATCGCAGGAACTTCGACATTGCCTGCCGCAGTCAAGTCACCGAGCAAATGATAACGCTGGAAAATAAAGCCAAAATATTCACGACGCAATTGCGCCAATTCATCAGGCTCAAGTTCACGTGTTTCGCGTCCATTGACCTGATAACTGCCTGAAGTCGGTTGATCCAGACAGCCTAAAATATTCATTAATGTGGATTTACCTGAACCTGATTGCCCGACGATGGCAACCAACTCTCCAGCATAAATCTTGAGATTGATACTTTTTAAAATCTGAATCGTAGATTCACCAGCGGGGAACTCACGAATCAGATTGCTCACCTCTAATAATGGGCGATTACTCTGATTGTTTTGATCCATATTTAAAATCTCATCCCACCACGGTTACTACGTTTTGCAGAATCATTCGAGGTATCAGAGCCATCGGCAATGACCACTTGTTCGCCTTCTTTTAGACCACGAATAATTTGCGCCGTAACACGGTTATTTAAACCGACTAAAACTTGTTTGCGTTTTGCAGAACCATCTGCTTGTAAGACACGAACAACGGAAACAGAAGCTTTGCCTTGATCAACCAATGCTTTTTCATCGGCAGTCAATTCTAAACGTTCAGGACGATCATCTGATTTTTTAGCATCTTTATTCGGTGCAGAAGCAGATTTGGATGTATCTGCATTCGCGCCATTTGCATTGGAACTGTTGCTAGATTTAGCTCGTTGTGGACGATTTGAATTTTGCAAAGCCGCTGCTGGAATTGAAAGCGCATTCTTCACATCAGCCAAGATAATATAAACTTGAGCAGTCATATCAATACGCAATTTTCCATCATCATTCGGCACATCAAACAGTGCGTTATAGTAAATTGCGGTGCTTGATGATGACGAAGAATTTGAGCTTGTTTCGGTATTGATTGACTCTGGTGCAGGCTCAACTTGACGCAAAGTTGCATAACGTTTTTTCTCGCTATCCCCCAAAGTTGTGAAATAAACTTTTTGTCCTTCTTCAACTTTCATTACATCTGCTTCAGAAATCTGAGCTTTAATGGTCATGGTGTCTAACTTAGCCAATTTAACAATGGTTGGCGCACTTTGATTGGCATTCACCGTTTGACCTTCTTCGGTCACAATTGCCACAACAGTGCCATCCATCGGAGCGCTAATCTGGGTATAACCTAAATCTTCTTTGGCAGTTGCGAGGGTTAAGCGCGATTGTTCAATTTGCGCATTCATCGATGCAATCTCGGCTTGAGCAGTTTTAAATGCAGCTAAAGCACTTTCATATTCCGCCTTTGATGTTGCATCCTGAGCATACATATTTTTTTGACGATTATATTCTGCTTCTGCTTTGGCTAAGTTGGCTTGCTTGGTGGCAAGTTGTGCTTGCTGATTTTTAATACTTGCTTCTGCTGTTTTTAAATCATTGGTCTGACGAACAGAGTCAATTTGTGCAATCAGTTGACCTTGTTTAACTTGGTCGCCCAATTTCACATACATCTTTTTCACCTGACCAGAAACCTGTGCCCCGACACTGACCATTTTTGTGGCTTCTAGATCACCTGTTGCAAGGACAGAGTCTTCAATATCACTACGGGTAACTTCTGCTGTAATATATTGAGGTTGAACATTTTTAGGTTTGAGGAAGTACCATGCAGCTGCTGCAACAATAGCAAGGCAGACCGCTATAACAATGATTTTTGCAGGTTTTATTTTAGGCATAGCAATAAGTAGGTAAAGTGAAAAATTGATCAAATTATAATGAGTAAATAAGGATAAAGCGTGGATTTTTTTAAATGAATGAAAATGAGAATTATTTTATATAATGATAATATATTGAATTCTAAGCTGATCAGTGATTTATAAATAGCGTTTTTCCACAGAGTTCAGCAATGCATTGCTGGATAATATGCTCGGGGCGTTCTTGACTCATGCCTTTAATTGCCGCATCTACACGTAGTAAAAGCTGTGGCCAAGTTAAAAATGAGTGCGGATTTAAACGTCTAAGTGCTTGTTGATACAAAGAAATCTTAGTTTTCCAAATACCGAGTTGTAAGGCATTTTGCGGTTGTTCATAAAGTTGCATCAATAGACGCATTTCTTTACTGATTGTCCACAGAATTAAACTATCAGGTTCGCCAGATTCTAAAAGATATTGAAAAATTTTTATGGATAAGGCGAGATTCCCTTGGATCAAAGCATCACTGAGATCAAAAGTACTATAGCGAGATTGATCTTGTAAACATTGTTGTAAATGATCTATTTCAATGGTTTGTTGATCAGGAAAGGTGTCTGTGACACGCATTAAGCTGTTTTTAGCAGCCAATAAATTATGTTCATGGTGTTGTTCAAGCCATGTCCATGCATCTTGATTGAGTTGGATGCCCAATTTTTCTGCTTCAATGCTTAAAATGCGTTGGCGGTCTTGTGCATAAGTGGCTGTTAACGAAACCACCACGCCATTGGCTTCAACGGTTTGGAAAAAAGCAGATTTTAAACTATTTGAATCTTGCTTCGGCAATACAATGATCAATAGATTATGTTCATTGTGCTGAATATATTGTTTAAGTTGTTTTAGTCCATTGGCATCAGGTTTGATATTGCCATGAACTTCTAAAGCCAGATGTTGAGAAAAAAGCGACAAGCTATTTAAAGCATTAAAGACATTTTTCCAGTCTGAAACACTATTTAAATCATGGCGTTGTCGTTCAATTTCATGCTTTGTCCAACTCTTTCTCAAGGCATCAAGTAGGTTTTGTTCTAATAAAGGTTCTTGACCATGTAAAATCCAAACGCCTCGCGCTTCATCGACACGTTTAAGGGCTTGTAAATAGTCAAGTTTCATAGAGATTTCTTAAATTTTAATTATTGAGCAACAGATTGAGTTGGCGTAATACGCGCTTTTGGCAAACGATTGGCTGCAATCTGACGTGACATTTGCTGTGCAATATCATCAATCACGATTTGGCTTAGGTATTTATACTGTTGGTCATCCGTGTTAACTGTTGCTACATCATATTGATAACTGCGTGAAGCGTTTAAGGTACGTGGTTCAGTAATCGGATTGCCTTGTTTATCTTCAATTTGAAAAGTCACAGAAAGACGTAAAATCGTTTCAACTAATTTACCATTTAACTCATGGCGCACAGGTTTATAGTCAAGTACACGGAGCACATAAGCATCATTGGCATTACTCAGTTGTACACCTGTCGCAGTTAAGTAGACGCTGAGTTTTTTTTCTAAGTCTTCAGTATTTTTAGGCAGTACCAATTGAAGTTTTGTATAAACCAAAGGCGTTGCTTGCGGATTGGTTCCTTTTAAATGGAAACCACAACCGACTAAGCCTGCACTTAGACCCAAAGTTAATACAACTGCTGCAACACGTTGAACTAAATGCATGTGGTGTCCTCAAAATTTCCACAATGGAAAATAATTTAAAAATCTTAAGTTGGATTGTAAAGTCAAAGCCCGTTGAATGACAACGGGCTTTGTAGGCTTTTAGTTCCTCATCCAGAAGGAAGAGTAAATTTAATTACCCTCATCCCAACCTTCTCCCAAAGGGAGAAGGAGTTTCCCTCTCCTTAAAGGAGAGGGTTAGGGTGAGGTATATTTTAAACCACCAAATTCACTAACTTATTCGGTACAACGATTTCTTTCTTGGTTGGACCCGTCAAGAATTGTTGAACTTCTGGTAATGCTTTTGCTTGCGCTAAAATGTCGTCTTTGGATGCATCTACAGACACTTCCAATTTGCCACGAAGTTTACCATTCACCTGAACCACGATGGTTTGCGTATTACGAGTCAACGCAGATTCATCTACAGCAGGGAACAATACTGAAGTTAAATCAATACCAAACTCAGCCAATAAAGTTTGACTTAAATGCGGTGCAAATGGTGCAAGTAAAGTAAGAAGTGTGATGATGGATTCACGTGCAACTGCCACGTCATTATCATCTTTTGCTTCAAACTTATTGTTTGCATTTAATAACTCCATCAACGCAGCAATCGCTGTGTTAAAGGCATGACGACGTTCGATGTCATCACCCACTTTTTGGATGGTTTCATGCGTCTTACGACGTAAGTCTTGCGCTTCAGTTGACAGTTTTGCAGTATCAATGGCAGATGCATTGTTGCCTTTTTCAAAGAAGCCAGTGGTTAAACGCCAAACACGTTTTAAGAAACGGTTTGCACCCTCAACACCAGCATCTGACCATTCAAGAGATTGATCTGGTGGTGCAGCAAACATCATGAATACACGTGCAGTATCTGCACCGTATTGATCAATAATTGCTTGCGGGTCGATACCGTTATTTTTCGATTTCGACATTTTCTCCTGGCCGCCAACAATCACTTCTTGACCATCACCTTGATATTTGGCAGAAGTGATACGACCTTTTTCATCACGCTCCAAGTCGATGTCAGCAGGGTTGAACCACGTTTTCTTACCTGACTCAGATTCACGATAGTAAGTATCTGCAAGTACCATGCCTTGTGTTAACAAGTTGGTGAATGGCTCGTTGCCTTGTACCACACCTTCATCACGCATCAATTTATGGAAGAAACGTGCATAAAGTAAATGCAGGATCGCGTGTTCAACACCACCGATGTATTGATTCACAGGCAACCATGATTGTGCAGCTTCAGGCTTAACTAAACCGCCTGTGAAATCAGGAGAAGCATAACGAGCGTAGTACCAAGAAGATTCTACAAACGTATCTAAAGTATCGGTTTCACGACGTGCTTCGCCACCACAACATGGGCAAGTCGTCTGGTAGAACTCAGGCATTTTGTTCAGAGGGTTACCTGAACCATCGGGTACAACATCAGTTGGTAAAACAACAGGAAGTTGTTCTTCAGGTACCGTTACTTGACCACATTTGTCACAGTTGATCATTGGAATCGGACAACCCCAGTAACGCTGACGGGAAACACCCCAGTCACGTAAACGGAACTGAACTTTCGCATTTGCCAAAGTCTGTGGTTCTAATTTTGCAAGGATTGCATCATAAGCCGCCTGGAAGTCTAAACCGTCAAACTCTGCTGAATTAACCAGTTTGCCTTCTTTAGAGCCATACCATTCCTGCCATTCAGTTGCGGAATAATCTGCATCATCCGCGCCTTTGGCATCGATGACTTGTTGGATTGGCAAGTTGTATTTATTAGCAAATTCAAAATCACGTTCGTCATGTGCAGGCACAGCCATGACTGCGCCTGAACCGTATGACATCAACACATAATTCGCGATCCAGACAGGAACTTCTTCACCTGTGATTGGATGTTTTACTGAAAGACCTGTTGCCATACCTTTCTTTTCAGCAGTGGCAAGATCAGCTTCAGCAACTGAGCCCATTCGGCATTCTTCAATAAATGCTTTGAGTTCTGCATTATTTTCTGCTGCTTTTAACGCCATCGGATGTTCTGCTGCAACCGCAACATAAGTCACACCCATCAAGGTATCGCCACGTGTGGTATAAACCGTCAAACCATCTGCATAAACATCAGGTTGTGCTGAAGGGAACGTGATTTCCATCCCTTGTGAACGACCAATCCAGTTACGTTGCATGGTGAGGACTTGTTGTGGCCAACCATCTTTTAAAGTATCTAAATCGTCTAATAATTCTTGTGCATAATCCGTGATACGGAAGTAGTACATTGGAATATCACGTTTTTCAACTAATGCACCTGAACGCCAACCACGACCATTTTCAACCTGTTCATTTGCCAAAACAGTTTGGTCTACAGGATCCCAATTCACCGTCGAAAGTTTACGGTAAATTAAGCCTTTTTTATAAAGCTGAACAAATAACCATTGTTCCCAGTGATAGTATTCTGGTGTACAGGTTGCAAATTCACGATCCCAATCCACTGAAAGACCAAGCTTTTTCAATTGGTCACGCATGTATGCGATATTTTCAAATGTCCATTTTGCTGGAGCAACTTGATGGGCAATTGCAGCATTTTCAGCAGGCAAGCCGAAAGCATCCCAACCCATGGGTTGCAGGACAGTTTCTCCTTTGAGACGGTGGAAACGGCTAATCACATCGCCAATGGTATAGTTACGCACATGACCCATATGCAGTTTGCCACTTGGGTAAGGGAACATCGAGAGGATATAACGACGTGGACCTTCTACAGTGTCGGCAACTTTAAACGATTTGCGATCTTCCCAGTCTTTCTGGACTTGGGGCTCAATCGCACTTGCTTGATATTCAGGGTCAATATGAGTAGTCATAAATGTATTTGAGCGTAATGGTTAAAAAACTGTGTGCTACAGCATAGCGCAAAATGCACAGAAAAGTGAATTTTGCGCTCGATTTAAGACTGAAAAATGTAGAAATTATTTTTATACCAACATTGAACTGAAAATATTATCTTGCTTCTGAATTTACAGGTTCTGCTGGGGTGTTGTTTTGAGTTGGAGCGTTTGCAGGTTGGTTTGCAACTTGTCCCGTTTGAACAGGATTTGGTGGAATATTCTGTGGTGCGGTTTGATTGGTATTGGTTTGAGTGTTTTGTGCAGTCACAGACGTTGAACTGCCATGATAACCATAGGTGTTCACTTTGCTTTTACTGCGTGCATTTTTGGGTGGTGGTGTGGTGGTGTAATGCGTAGAGCCTTTGCTATCGACCCATTTATAATACTGCTTCGCATGCGTCGCTGTTGTGCTCATCGTAACAGTTGTAAAAATGGCAGAGAGTAAAATCGTTTTTGAAAAGCGCTGAAGTTGTTTCATTTGAAAACCCATTTCCCAATATTATTGTTCAAAACTACAGTTCAAAAGAAATTATAAATCATTCAATTCTGAATATACATGAGATGATTGAGCTTGAATGAAGTATTTAAAATAATGTGTATATTTTATACAAAAATATAAATTTGAAAATAATTCTTTTGCAAATTTATTGGCTTATAAGTCATTGAAAAATTATTTATAAAATGTCAAAAAAAAAGGAATAGTTTTAAAAATAGTCGCTTGGTAAATAATCAATAAAAACACCATGAGAAACCTTGACATTGTTCGCTAAAACTACAAAAATGCTTGCTTTAGTTTCAGATGTTTTTTTCGATCACCCTTCGATTAAGAATATCAAAGCGAGCAATAGCATTTTCTCTAAGCCGAGAAAGTGACCCATACCGAAAGATGTTTATCCCAACATATTTCTGTGATTCATATAACCCAAACGGTTGTGTGAAGATTTATTTTTCTATTGCTGCAAAAACGAGTAAATATGTGTGCTATAACAGAGCGCACAATCAATGAATGAAACACAGTCTATGTCTCCCATAGTGCTGTGGAAAAAAGATTAGGGTGAATACGTTGGAACTTTTATCTGGTGGTGACATGCTTGTTCGCGCATTAGCGGACGAAGGCGTTGAACATGTTTTTGGATATCCAGGCGGCGCTGTATTACATATTTATGATGCGCTATTTAAACAAGATAAAATCAATCATTACCTCGTACGCCATGAGCAAGCAGCTGGTCATATGGCTGATGCTTACTCGCGCGTAACAGGCAAAACTGGTGTGGTACTGGTCACTTCTGGACCAGGTGCAACTAACACTGTTACACCAATTGCAACGGCTTATATGGACTCAATCCCGATGGTGATTTTGTCTGGTCAGGTTGCAACACATTTAATTGGTGAAGACGCATTCCAAGAAACGGATATGGTGGGTATTTCACGCCCAATCGTAAAACACAGTTTCCAAGTGCGTCATGCAAGTGAAATTCCTGCAATTATTAAAAAAGCATTTTATATCGCATCTTCGGGTCGTCCAGGTCCTGTTGTTGTTGATATTCCAAAAGATGCAACAAATCCAGCAGAGAAGTTTGCTTACGAATACCCTGAAAAAGTGAAGATGCGTTCGTATCAACCTCCGCATCGTGGTCACTCAGGTCAAATCCGTAAGGCGATTGATGAACTGATTAATGCAAAACGTCCAATCATCTATACAGGTGGTGGTGTTGTTCAAGGCAATGCTTCTGAGCTTTTAACAGAGCTTGCTCATCTATTGAACTACCCAGTGACCAATACGTTGATGGGCTTAGGTGCTTTTCCAGGGAACGATCCGCAATTTGTGGGTATGTTGGGGATGCATGGTACCTACGAAGCCAATATGACTATGGCAAATGCAGATTTAATCTTGGCAATTGGTGCACGTTTTGATGACCGTGTGACCAATAACCCAGCTAAGTTCTGTCCAAATGCGAAAGTCATTCATATTGATATTGACCCTGCAACCATTTCTAAAACCATTATGGCGCACATCCCGATCGTGGGTGCGGTAGAGCCTGTACTTCAAGAAATGTTGGTTCAATTGAAACAGTTGAATGTTTCTAAACCAAATCCTGAAGATATTGCAGCATGGTGGTCTCAAATTAATGAGTGGCGTAAGGTTCATGGCTTACGTTATGAAGCGGGTACTGATGGTGTGATGAAGCCACAACAAGTGGTTCAAGCGCTTGATCGTGTTACAAATAGTCAGGCAATTATTACCTCTGACGTTGGTCAGCATCAGATGTTTGGCGCGCTTTATTATACTTACGTACGTCCACGTCAATGGATCAACTCGGGTGGTCTAGGTACGATGGGTGTGGGCTTGCCATATGCAATGGCTGCTAAACTCGCATTCCCTGATCAACAGGTGGTATGTATTACTGGTGAAGCATCGATTCAGATGTGTATCCAAGAGCTTTCTACCTGTAAGCAATACGGTATGAATGTTAAGATTTTATGCTTAAATAACCGTGCTTTAGGTATGGTTAAGCAATGGCAAGATATGAACTATGAAGGACGTCATTCAAGTTCTTACGTAGACTCATTGCCAGATTTTGCCAAGCTGATGGAAGCTTATGGGCATGTTGGTATTCAAATCGATCATGCAGATGAGTTGGAGTCTAAACTTCAAGAAGCAATGGCGATTAATGATAAATGTGTGTTTATCAATGTCATGGTTGACCGTTCAGAGCATGTGTATCCAATGCTGGTTGCTGGTCAGTCAATGAAAGATATGTGGTTGTCTAAAGGGGAGCGTACAGAATGAGACATATTATTTCCGTACTCGTTGAAAACGAAGCAGGTGCGCTTTCTCGTTTAGTGGGTTTGTTTTCACAACGTGGTTATAACATTGAAACTTTAAACGTTGCACCGACTGAAGATCCAACCTTATCTCGTTTGACTTTGACCACTTATGGTGATGATCATCAAATTGAGAAAATCACTAAACAATTGAACAAATTGGTAGAAGTGGTAAAAGTTGTTGATTTGTCAGAAGGTGCGCATATCGAACGTGAACTGATGCTAATTAAAGTTAAAGCATTGGGTTCAGCACGTGCTGAAATTAAGCGTACTGCAGATATTTTCCGTGCACAAATCGTGGATGTAACACCAACCTGCTATACGATTCAGATTGCAGGTACCACTGAAAAAATTGATGGCTTTATCGATGCGCTTTCTGAGAATACAATCCTCGAAGTTGTGCGCTCTGGTGTATCGGGTATTGCTCGCGGTGAAAAAGTTTTATCACTTTAATTTCACCAACACTTAATATTAATTTATTTGATTTTTAATAACCTCATGTATAACCTCTCCTTTAAGTGGAGAGGGACTTAGACTAGAAGATTTTTAAAATAAACAATCTTTAGGATAAGAAGAGGAAACACAGCATTTTAGCGGAGACAGCAATGCAAATTTTTTACGATAAAGACACAGATATTTCTATCATCCAAGGCAAAAAAGTAGCGATCATTGGTTACGGTTCACAAGGTCACGCACATGCGCTTAACCTTAAAGACTCTGGCGTTGACGTAACTGTAGGTTTACGTGCTGGTTCTACTTCTTGGAAAAAAGCTGAAAATTCAGGTCTTAAAGTGTCTGAAGTTCCTGCTGCTGTTGCTCAAGCTGATTTAGTAATGATCTTGACTCCAGATGAATTCCAATCACAACTTTACCGTGACGTGATTGAGCCAAACATCAAGCAAGGTGCAACTTTAGCATTTGCTCATGGTTTCTCTGTTCTTTATAACCAAGTTGTGCCACGTGCTGACTTAGACGTAATCATGGTTGCACCAAAAGCGCCTGGTCACACTGTACGTTCAGAATTCCAACGTGGTTCTGGTGTTCCTGACCTAATCGCGATTCACCAAGATGCTTCTGGTAATGCACGTAATGTTGCGCTTTCTTATGCTTCAGGCGTAGGTGGTGGTCGTACAGGTATCATCGAAACTTCTTTCCGTGAAGAAACTGAAACTGATTTATTCGGTGAGCAAGCAGTTCTTTGTGGTGGTGCTGTTGAATTGGTTAAAATGGGCTTCGAAACTTTGGTTGAAGCAGGTTATGCTCCAGAAATGGCTTACTTCGAATGCTTACACGAACTTAAATTGATCGTTGATTTGATGTTCGAAGGCGGTATCGCGGACATGAACTATTCAGTATCAAACAATGCTGAATATGGCGAATATGTAACTGGCGTTGAAGTAATCAATGACCAATCACGTGAAGCGATGCGTAATGCGCTTAAACGTATCCAATCTGGTGAGTATGCGAAGATGTTCATCCAAGAAGGTGCGTTGAACTATCCTTCTATGACTGCTCGTCGTCGTCAAAACGCAGCTCACGGTATCGAAGTGACTGGTGGTAAATTACGTGCGATGATGCCTTGGATTCAAGCAAACAAAATCGTAGACAAAGAGAAAAACTAAGTTTTAGTTTCTAAGTCAGAAAACCCTTGTTTTATAACAAGGGTTTTTTATTTGAGTTTCTGTGTGCAGTGAAGTGCAACTTCACTCTTGCACTCGGGCAAAGCGGTGCTTTGC
>NZ_SGSW01000057.1:0-17317 GCF_004209125.1 Acinetobacter sp. WCHAc060033
CAATCTGGCTTTTGTTATTTTATTGATTTTAAAAGTGATTCAATTTCTTCAGCATCTCGGACACCAGAGATACGTGAACCATCTTTGAGGAAAAAGGTTGGCGTACCATCTACCTCTAATTTTTTGGCAAGTGCAATATTTTTATCAATTGGTGTGGTACAAGTTTTGACTAAAGCGGGCTGTTTTTTATTGATTAAATAGTCTTGCCATGCTTGATATTGGTCTTTAGAACACCAAATTTGTTGGGCGATTTTCTCGGCATTTGGATGTAATGATTTAATTGGGTATAAGAATAAATAGATCGTCAGGTTATCTATATTTTTCAAGTCTTTTTCAAGATGTTGACAGTAAGGACAATCAGGATCGCTGAATAAGTAAATGACACGTTCACCTTTGCCTTTGACATGCTTAATTGCTTGATTGAGTGGTAAGGATTTTACATCAATCGCAGTTAAAGCACTTTGACGTTCTTCTGTCAGGTTCTTTTGTGCTTTGAGATCAATCAAATTCCCAACAAAGAAATATTTAGCATCTTCATTGGTATAAACAATACGTCCACCCATATAGACTTCATAAATGTCTTTGATAGGCGTTGTATTTACCGATTTAGCTTCTATTTCAGGATATTGTGTCTTTAGATTTTGTTTGAGTGTTGAAATATCAGCATGGGCAGATGCTATCGAAAATATACTGATTGTGAGGAGGGAGAGCCATTGTTTCATTGGATTACACAGCAAATTAAATTTGAATCATCTTGCCGAACTCGCTGCGTTTTTTATAGTGTTAAAGTGTAGGTTTTGCTGTAAGTTATTTGGTGACTTTATTTTTTATTTGCTCCATCAACTCTCCTTGATAAACCTTAATTTTGGAAGGTAATTGATTTGCTGATTTGAAAATTTAAAGTGATATAGTCTATGAGTATAAAAATAATCGTGAAAAAGGAGAAAAATTTGAGTCTATTTGATAAGTTTTTAAAGAAAAAATCTGAAGATAAAGAACAGGAAATTCAAATACCAGATGATTGGGATTTTTATTTATGTGATATAGATGGTAAGACAGGAAGTTATTTTCTTAATTTAGCTTTAATCAATATCATTCCTATAGTCGAAAAAAATGCTTTTTTATGGATTGAATTAACACTGAATCAGCCTACCGAAGATGGTATGTCATCACAACAAGAATATGACACATTAATTTCATTGGAAGATCAGTTAATTCCTCAAATTACAGAACTATTTAATGCTATTTATGTGGGTAGGTTAACGCATAGTGGGACAAGAGATTTTTATTTTTATCTGAATGAAAATATTTACGACGCTAAATTGGTTGAAAAGACTATTCATAAATTTTCTGACTATCAAATTAAGTTTGGTTTAAAAAATGATCCTCTTTGGGATATTTATAGAGAAACTATTTATCCAAATATATATGCCATGCAAAGTCTGACTAACGATAGAGTGATTAGAAATCTAGAAAATCATGGTGACACCTTAGTTGCTGAACGACCTGTAGAACATTGGTGTTATTTTGAGACAAGTGAAGGGCGTGACAAATTTATTAAAACCATTCAAACCGAAGGTTTTGAAATTAATAGTCAGTCGTACCATGAAGAAAATAAAAAGCCTTATTGCGTACAATTGGTACGAACAGATAGTGTAGAACTGGATAATATCAATGGTGTGACTTGGGCGTTGCTTGAGCTTTGTATTGAAAATGGTGGTGAATATGATGGATGGGAAACACTTGTAATTCTTAATTAATTTTAAATTATTTGAACGACAGTTGTTTAGACATATGCAAACTGTCGTTTCAAAGATATTTGAGCTTACTTATTCAAAAGCGCTGACATCACCGACACCACGTCGAATAATTTCTGGATTAGCACCCGATAAATCAACAATACTTGTCGTTGTCAGCGTACCTAAACCACTATCAATAAACACATCAATACGCTTTTCTAAAAGTTGTTCAATATCATAAGGGTCATCCATCGGTGCGTCTTGACCTGGAAGAATTAAGGTACTGGTGAGTAAAGGTTCGCCTAACTCTTTAAGCAACATTTGACAGACTGGATTGCTTGGTACACGTAGACCAATGGTTTTTTTCTTAGGATGCATTAAACGACGTGGAACTTCACTGGTCGCTGGTAAAATATAAGTGGTTACTGCTGGCGTGTTGGCTTTCAGTAGACGATACATCGCATTGTCGACTTTGGCATACGTCGCAATATCAGATAAATCGGCACAGATAATCGCATATTGATGTTTTGCACCGAGGTCACGGATTTGCGCAATACGTTCCATCGCACTCTTATTTCCAATCTGACAGCCAATCGCATAAGCTGCATCAGTTGGATAAACCACGACATCACCCGCGCGGATTCTTTCAACCGCTTGGCTGATTAAACGGGGTTGAGGATTGTCAGGATGTACTCTTAAATGCAACATAATGATTTCCCCCTTGATTTATTATGTATTCAATTATCACTTGAGTATAAGGTGTGTTGCAATCATTGTTTTGACTGTTTCATTCTTTAGTCTAATGCATCACGCTGAAATTCATCACTTTGTAATGTTTTGCCACCTCGTGTTACTTCGCAAATACAATTAATAAAATGTTTTGCATCGCGTGGAAGTTTCGCCTCACCACTTAAATATTGTTGTAGTTGTACATAAACATTGTCTTTAAATGTCGCGCCATTACCACCTTCGCCTGTTAAATTATCCAGTGATACACGAAATTTACGTCCAAAGGCTTTGGAAAATAACCATTCAATCGCTTGAGGCTTAATTTCAACTTGTTCAAATAAAGCTTGTTGTTCCGCTGTACGACCATCTGGCGCATACCAATAACCTAGATCTGGTAGTAGGCGACGCTTATCTCCTGCAATGGTCCAATGGCTGATTTCATGTAACGCACTATTAAAAAAACCATGAGCAAATTGGATGCGCGCAGGGCACTCAGTTGTCGCTGGGAAATATTCTGGTTCAAACTCACCACGAACAAGCGTCACATTTAAGTGGGAAAACCAATCATTAAAGTGTAAGATAAGCCAATCGACCTGTTGAACTTCAGTCTGTAAATTTTCCCAAGCGAAGCGTTGCACTTGGGTGGTGTTTTGAGCAGAATTTGAAGCTAAATGTGTGTCGAACTGTAATGAAGTGGTGACTTCAGGTTGCGGCTGCAACTGATGCATGACTTGTATTACCCAAAAGATCTGTCTAAATAAGTACAAAATTGTATCTTAATCTTTGACAGAGTACCTATGAATTTGTAGAATTGCCGCCTTAATTATGTCAGCAAATACCTTTCCGGCACAGATTGAGCCGTTTAAATGGGCTGAACAAGGCTTTACATGGTCAGGTACACTGCCATTGTCTCGCTTTGTTCGTATTTCCCGTGAAGCTGTTGGATCAATTGATGATCAATTGATCACTATAGACTGTAAGCTATCAATGGATGCGTATCATCGTATCGTTTGGTTAGATGGTCATGTAGAAACAAAAGCACCTATGGAGTGTCAGCGTTGCCTGGATTCTGTAGAAATTTCTTTAGTTTCTGATTTCCATTTGGCTTTAATTGACGATGAGTCACTGATAGAGCGCTTGGATGAGGATGCTGATTTCATCGTACTAGGTGAAAGTGAAGCAACAACAAAGGGTGATTACGTAACGAATACCCCTGCAACTGTTGATTTACTTGCACTTTTAGAGGATGAATTATTATTGTTGATGCCTTTATCTCCCAAGCATGACGTTTGTGAGCATAAGCATCAACCAGCCGTTCAGGACATTGTCGAAGAAAAACGAGATAATCCGTTTGATGTTTTGGCAAGTTTGAAGGGTAAACTTAACTAATTTTTGTGTTATAATCTTAGTTAAGACAACCGAATTTGTTCTGATCCATTTTTTCGATTTGTAAGGAGCCATCATGGCCGTTCAGCAAAACCGTAAAAGTCGCTCTCGCCGTGACATGCGCCGTTCACATGACGCTTTAACCGAGAATGCATTAACTGTAGACCAAACTACGGGTGAAACTCACCGTCGTCACCACGTGACTAAAGATGGTTTCTACCGTGGTCGTCAATTATTCGCTAAAGCAGCTGATGCTGAATAATTGGTGATGCATTAGGCGAAAGCTTAGTGAAAAAAATGGGAGCGAAAGCTCCCTTTTTTTGTTTTAGGATTTTACAAAAGCATTTTTTTTGTTGTATTTCGCAATTAAATTAAATTTTTTTTTCTGTAAAATTGCCGCATCGGAAACGATCAAGATTACATAAAGGACTTTTTATATGTCTGCTAAACGACTCGAACAAGCAGCTCAAGCAACAAAAACTGCATTTTTGTTTCCAGGTCAAGGTTCACAAAAAGTTGGAATGCTGGCTGAACTTGCTGAACAGTTCAGTGGTGTAAAAGAAACCTTTGCTGAAGCTTCAGATGCGATTGGTTTTGATTTGTGGAATATTGCACAAAGTGGTGAAGGTTTAGATCAAACTGAAAATACACAGCCAGTTTTATTGACTGCAAGTATTGCATTATGGCGCGTATGGTTGGATTTGGGTGGTGTTGCACCAAAATACCTAGCGGGTCATTCATTGGGTGAATACAGCGCTTTAGTGGCTGCCAATTCAATGACTTTGGCAGATGCTGTGAAATTGGTGAATTTGCGTGGCAAATTGATGCAATCTGCAGTACCACAAGGTCAAGGCGCAATGGCTGCGATTCTTGGTTTAGAAGATGCAAAAGTATTAGAGCTTTGTGAACAAGCCAATATTCAAGGTCGTGGTTCTGTTGAAGCAGCAAATTACAATGCTCAAGGGCAAGTCGTGATTGCAGGGGATAAAACTTTAGTTGATGCTGTGATGGCAACTGCAAAAGAGAATGGCGGTAAAGCGATTGCCTTGCCTGTCTCTGTCCCATCACATTGTTCTTTAATGAAGCCTGCGGCTGAACAGTTTGCAGAAGCTTTGGAACAAACTGCCATTGAGCTACCAAGTATTCCTGTAATACAAAATGTCAACGCAGGCATCGCGACAGATGTTGCGCAGTTACGTCAAGCATTGACTGCGCAACTCTATCAATCTGTACAATGGACTCAAACAATGCAATTCCTTCAAGATCAAGGGATTCAATATGTTGCTGAATGTGGTCCAGGTAATGTGTTGGCTAATTTGGCAAAACGTTTACCAAAAATCGAAAAAGCATTTCCATTGGATACACAAAGTCGTATGGAAGATGCACTTAATGCCATTTTAGTGGCTGAAGGGAAAATTGCATGACCAAAGTAGAAAATCAGGAACGTAAAGTTGCATTAGTCACTGGTGCAAGTCGAGGGATTGGCGCCGCTATTGCTCAACAACTCATTCAAGACGGTTTTTTTGTAGTAGGTACAGCAACCTCTGAATCTGGTGCAGAAAAACTATCTACTGCATTTGCTGAAAATGGTGCAGGTGCTGTGTTAGATGTACGTGATGGTGCTGCAATTGATGCCTTAGTATCTGATATTGAACAAAAATATGGTTCAGTATTGGTATTGGTGAACAATGCAGGCATTACCAAAGACAATTTATTGTTGCGCATGTCGGAAGATGATTGGGATGACATTCTCAATATTCACCTTAAAGCAGTGTTCCGTTTATCTAAGCGTGTATTGAAAGGTATGACCAAAGCGCGTTTTGGTCGCATTATCAATATCAGCTCTGTGGTGGCTCACTTTGCTAACCCAGGTCAAGCGAACTATTCTGCTGCTAAAGCAGGGATCGAAGCATTCAGTCGTAGCCTTGCAAAAGAAATGGGCAGTCGTCAGATTACTGTAAACAGCATCGCACCTGGTTTTATTGCAACAGAAATGACTGAGCAGTTAAGCGAAGATATTCGTAAAAAAATGAGCGATCAAGTGGCATTAAATCGTTTTGGTGAACCGCAAGATATTGCAAATGCAGTAAGTTTCTTGGCTTCTGACAAAGCTAGTTACATTACAGGCACAGTATTACACGTAAATGGTGGTTTATACATGGCGTAATGCGATGTATAAACTTTGAAAAAACTTAATATTCAATTAAACTATCAGGCAATTAAACGCCGCCACAAGCAATGAGGAGAATTCCTGTGAGCGATATCGAACAACGCATTAAACAAGCTGTTGCAGAACAACTAGGTATTAAAGCTGAAGAAATCAAAAACGAAGCATCTTTCATGGATGATTTGGGCGCTGACTCTTTAGATCTAGTAGAACTTGTTATGTCTTTCGAAAATGACTTCGACATCACGATTCCTGATGAAGATTCTAACGAAATCACAACTGTTCAATCTGCTATTGACTACGTAACTAAGAAACTTGGTTAATACGTTGATGGTGTAGCACTTTCGTGTTACATGAAAAGACCACCGTTTCGGTGGTTTTTTTATGTCTGAAATCATATTCAAATCAGAAAAAAGTTTAAAATCAAAAACATTGGTTACATATCGTTACCTTTCTGTCACCAATGACTACCCATTTCAGTATATTTTTTAGCTATAAAAATAGAGTTCTAAATTTTTATAAGGTTGCAGTGAAATATTCGGCGTTCAATTAAAAAAGGTCGATGAAATATTCATAATTCAATGCAACATTCACAGTACAACAAGTTTTAATAAATAGACGGAGAATATAAATGGGTCTTTTTGATTTTGTTAAAGGCATTGGTAAAAAGAATACAGCACCAGCAGAGCCACAAGCTGCACCTGCGACACCAGCAGAACCTTCAGCGCAAGAGATTGCCAATAAATTATTAGGACATATTAAGTCTTTAGGTCTTCCTGTGAGCGGTTTGTCTGTGAGTTATAACGGCGCAACAGATTTGGCGACTGTTTCTGGTCAAGTACAAACACAGGCGGATAAAGAGAAAATTATTCTTGCTGTAGGTAATATTGATCATGTTGCACAAGTGGATGATCAACTAACAGTGGCTACACCAGAGCCTGAAAGTAAGTTCTATACTGTGAAATCAGGCGATAACTTATCTAAAATTTCAAAAGAGTTTTATGGTGATGCGAACCAGTACAACAAAATTTTTGAAGCAAACCGTCCATTGTTAAAAAATGCAGATGATATTTTCCCAGGACAAGTATTACGTATTCCTGCGTAATGGATTGTTGAATAAAAAAGACTCCTTGAAGGGGTCTTTTTTTATGGCTACTCATTTAGATTTTCTATGAAGTTTGGTAGGGTAGCACTTGGTATATTTTTTGAGCATAAAATAATAAAAAGACCACAACAAAGTTGTGATCTAGCGAACGTTGCTTGATGCTTAAAATGTTTTATTTATTCGGCTGTGGTGTTAAACGTAAATAAGGTTTAACCGCCGTATAGCCTTTTGGGAAGCGTTCTTTAAGTTCAGTCTCATCTTTAAGGGATGGTACGATCACAACATCTTCACCTTGCTGCCAATTTGCAGGCGTTGCAACTTTATAGTTATCGGTAAGTTGCAAAGAATCGATCACACGTAAAATTTCATGGAAATTACGACCAGTAGATGCTGGATAGGTAATGATTAAGCGGACTTTTTTATTTGGATCAATGATCACCAATGAACGTACTGTGAGTGTTTCACTGGCATTGGGATGAATAAAATCATATAAGGTAGAAACTTTACGATCTTTGTCAGCCAGAATTGGAAAGTTGACAGTCGTATCTTGCGTTTCATTGATGTCATTGATCCAACCTTTGTGCGACTCCACATCATCGACTGAAAGCGCAATGGCTTTGACGCCACGTTGTTCAAATTCATCTTTGAGTTTGGCGGTATAACCGAGTTCGGTAGTACAGACTGGCGTATAGTCAGCAGGGTGTGAAAATAAAATACCCCAATGATCTCCTAAATAGTCATAGAATTTAATTGTGCCTTGGCTTGAGTCTTGTTCAAAGTCGGGTGCAATGTCACCTAATCGTAAAGTCATTTTAAACCTCAATATTGATTTAGAAATTGAAAAAATGTTCGTTATTTAGCTCGTCCTAAATACTATTGCGTAGTTTTTTTATAATTAAAAATAGTGTTTTTTTATTTCTTTATGAAAAAAATAGCTATAAAAAAGTGCAGATGAAAAAAAATATAGAATTGAACGCGACCTCGCTGTAAATATCGGTTAAATTTGCTACATTAATGCGCCTTAGCTGATACGTGCTAGAACGGGTCGTCAGATTTTTTTGATAGGATTTGTGCAAAACCCTTGTACTTCAAATTTCTACCACCATAATATCGTCTGAGAAAAATTTATTTCACAAAGATTTAGAGAGTTTATATGTTGGCAAGTCTGATCGGGGGAATCTTCGGTACTAAAAACGAGCGCGAACTAAAACGTATGCGTAAAATTGTCGAAAAGATCAATGCGCTCGAGCCGACGATATCTGCACTCAGCGATGCAGACTTATCTGCAAAAACTGAAGAATTCAAAGAAAGATATAAGAAAGGCGAGAGTCTAGATAAATTAATGCCAGAAGCGTTTGCGGTGTGTCGTGAAGCTGCAAAACGTGTCATGGGAATGCGTCATTATGATGTACAGCTCATTGGTGGTATTACCTTACACGAAGGTAAAATTGCAGAGATGCGTACAGGTGAAGGTAAAACCCTGATGGGTACTTTGGCTGTATATCTCAATGCAATCAGTGAACAAGGCGTTCATGTAATTACCGTCAATGATTATTTGGCACAGCGTGATGCTGAGTTAAACCGTCCTTTGTATGAGTTTTTAGGTTTATCTGTTGGTGTGATTTATTCTATGCAATCGCCGATTGAAAAAGCAGAAGCTTATCAATCAGATATTACTTACGGAACCAACAACGAATTCGGTTTTGACTATCTACGTGACAACATGGTTTTCTCTATGGCAGAGAAAAAACAACGTGGTTTAGTTTATGCGATTATCGATGAGGTCGATTCGATTTTAATCGATGAAGCACGTACTCCATTGATCATTTCTGGTCAAAGTGATGATTCATCGCAACTTTATGTAGCAATCAACAGCATTCCTCCGAAGCTACATGCCCAAAAAGAAGAAAAAGTTCCAGATGGCGGACATTTCTGGATTGATGAAAAGCAACGCCAAGTTGAAATGACAGAAGCGGGTTATGAAGCTGTAGAGCAAGAATTGATTCAAATGGGCTTGTTGGCTGAAGGCGAAAGTTTATATTCACCATCAAACTTAAACCTTGTACATCACGTTTCAGCGGCAATTCGTGCGCATTATTTATATCAACGTAATGTTCACTATATCGTGCATGATGGTGAAGTGATCATTGTCGATGAAAATACAGGTCGTACCATGCCTGGTCGTCGTTGGTCTGAAGGTTTACACCAAGCGACTGAAGCTAAAGAAGGTTTAGAAGTTCAACCTGAAAACCAAACTTTAGCGACGACAACATTCCAAAACTATTTCCGTTTGTATAAAAAGCTTTCAGGTATGACAGGTACTGCTGATACTGAAGCGGCGGAAATGAAAGAAATTTATGGCTTGGATGTGGTACTGATTCCAACGCATCGCCCAATGATTCGTGTTGATCAAAACGATTTAATTTATTTAAACCGTAATGGTAAATACAACGCGATCATTGAAGAAATTCAAAAAATTCATGAAGCAGGTGTTGCACCAATTTTGATTGGTACGGCAACAATTGAAGCGTCTGAAATTCTTTCTGATAAATTGAAAGAAGCAGGCATTGCTCATGAGGTTTTGAACGCGAAGCAACACGAACGTGAAGCCGATATTATCGCTCAAGCTGGTGCGCCACGTGCCGTAACCATTGCAACCAACATGGCTGGTCGTGGTACAGATATTCTGCTTGGTGGTAACTGGAAAGCGTTATTGGCGAAGATTGAAAACCACACAGCCGAAGACGAAGCTCGTCTTAAAGCTGAATGGGAACAAAATAATGAAATGGTGTTAAGTTCAGGTGGTTTACATATCATTGGTTCTGAGCGTCATGAATCTCGCCGTATCGACAACCAGTTACGTGGTCGTTCTGGTCGTCAAGGTGACCCTGGTGTTTCACGTTTCTTCTTATCACTTGAAGATGACCTAATGCGTATTTTCGCAGGTGATCGCGTGGTTGGTATGATGCGCGCAATGGGCTTGCAAGAAAACGAAGCCATTGAACATAAAATGGTGTCACGTTCGATTGAAAATGCACAACGTAAAGTTGAAGCACGTAACTTCGATATTCGTAAAAACTTATTGAAATACGATGATGTGAATAATGAACAACGTAAGATTATTTACTCACAACGTGATGAAATTTTAGAAGAAAGTTCACTTCAAGATTATATTGAAGAAATGCACCGTGAAGTGGCAAAAGGCTTAATTGAAAACTATATTCCACCAGAGTCGATTCATGATCAATGGGATATTGATGGTCTTGAAAATGCATTGCGTGAAGACTTCGGTATAGATTTACCTGTCAACCAATGGTTGGAAGAAGATCGTCGTTTAGATGAAGAAGCTTTGGTTGAACGTATTTCTGATGAAATCGTAGCGCGCTATCGTGATCGCCGTACACAAATGGGCGATGAAACAGCAGTGACACTTGAACGTCATTTCATGTTGGGTTCATTGGATCGTCATTGGAAAGATCATTTGGCGGCGATGGACTATTTACGTCAAGGGATTCATTTACGTGGTTATGCGCAGAAGAACCCTGAGCAAGAATACAAAAAAGAAGCATTCAATTTATTCGTGAATATGTTGGGTGTGATCAAATCTGATGTCGTGACAGATATTTCACGTGTACATATTCCAACACCAGAAGAACTGGCTGAAATGGAAGCGCAACAGCAAGCTCAAGCAGAAGCAATGCGTTTGAACTTCGCACATGATGATATTGATGGTATCAGTGGTTCTGATGAAATTGTTGATGCAAAATTTGCAGAAACTGAAGCAGTACCAGTGCCAGAAAGTCGTAATGCACCATGTCCATGTGGTTCAGGTTTGAAATATAAACAGTGTCACGGCAAGATCTAAATTTTTTGATATTTTCAAAGATATTTTAGAAAGTGGGAAAAGCAGGACGAATGTTCTGCTTTTTTTACAAGATATTACAGTAGGTTAATTTTCATTGCAGTAAAGGCAATTAAATGGTATTAACTTGCACAATTGATTTGATTCACTGGAATGACGACAATGACAAAATTATTAAAACCTTTATTTATTGCAACTCTAGCTGTTCCTGTTTTAGCATTTGCTGATACGGCTCCACAAACAACCACTGTAGAAAAAGTTCAAGCGGCGACTGGTGCGGTTTCTGCACAAGCTGAAGTTAAAAATGATACAACAACAGTGATTAGCCCACGTACAGGCATTCGTTATACTTTAGGTAATACAGGAGGTCGTCCGATTATCCTGAAAACTGCAGCGATTGCAGCAGTTACACCTGCGACGATTAATCGTGTAGTTGCGACAAATCCAGCATTGTCAGCATCAAGTCAAGAAAAAGTAAAACAAGCTTTGATTGGTGTAGATGCAACAACAGCGGCAGCAGTTGCACCAGCTACGGCTCAGTAATGATTTCAATGCTGTGTCATTGAGAATAATTTTATGCTAAAAGCATGAAAAGCCAGTATATTTACTGGCTTTTTTAATTTTATATTTAAATTAATAAGAATTTCTTATCGTATAAATAAATAAGCATTTTAATAAGCTCGATTTTTATCGAGAATTCTAATAAGCTGTGTTTTCAAATTAATTCTGTGGACATTTAAAAATGGCTGTTGGTGACGTGTCTATGCCGCAAATGCATGCGGTAAAAGGTGTAAAAATTGGCTCTGCTGAGGCGTATGTACGTTACCCGAATCGACGAGATTTAGTGATTTTTGAATTTGCTCAAGGCACCAATGTTGCAGGTGTTTTTACCCAAAATGCATTTTGTGCCGCACCTGTACATGTTTCTAAAAAGCATTTGCAAATGGGCAATCCACGCTATTTAGTCATTAACACAGGCAATGCCAATGCAGGTACAGGCAAGCTAGGCATGGAAAATGCTGAAGCGACTTGTTCTAAACTTGCAGAATTGGCAGGTGTACAAGCTTTTGAAGTTTTACCATTTTCAACAGGTGTGATTGGCGAGCAACTACCAATCGAACGTTTAACGCAAGGTTTACAACCAGCTTTAAGTACCTTAAATGAAAGCGCGTGGGCGGATGCTGCAACGGGCATTATGACCACTGATACCACCCCTAAAGGTGCTTCTGAGCAGTTTGAGTTAGATGGTGTGATATATACCATGACGGGTATTTCCAAAGGCGCAGGTATGATTCGTCCGAATATGGCGACGATGTTGGGCTTTGTGGCAACGGATGCACCGATTTCACGTGAATTAACACAGTTAATGTTAAAAACTGCGGTAGAGCAGTCATTTAACCGTATTACCATTGATGGCGATACATCAACCAATGATTCATGTATTTTTGCTACAACTGGGCTTGCGGGTGGTACAGAAATCCAATCTGTAGATGATGCTCGCTATGACGTTGTCTTAGAAGTATTGATACGTGTAATGAAGCGCTTGGCTCAACTCATTGTTCGTGATGGTGAGGGTGCAACTAAATTTATGACTGTTGCTGTCGAAGGTGGTAATAATACCCAAGAGTGTTGTGATATCGCTTATAGTATTGCGCATTCACCATTGGTTAAGACTGCATTTTTTGCATCTGATCCAAACTGGGGACGTATTCTTGCGGCAATTGGTTATGCAGGTGTCAAAGATTTAGATGTAGAGAAAATCCAAGTTTGGTTGGATGATGTGCAAATCTGTAAAGATGGTGGCGCTGCTGCGGACTATACCGAAGAAGCGGGTGCTAAAGTGATGGCGCAGACAGAAATTACCATTCGTGTGGATTTAGGGCGTGGACAGGCTAAAGACACGGTTTATACCTGCGACCTGTCATATGACTATGTCAAAATCAATGCAGACTATCGTTCTTAATTTTACATTTTAAAACAGAGCCTCATTCGTGAGGCTTTTTTATAACGGTGTATTTTCACAAAAACATTTTTCGTGGTGAATTTGTGTGCGATAAAAAGTACAATCAATTCACAAATGTGTAGACGCTAGCAAGACGCCAGCGACAAGGAAAGAGAAGACCTCTTATGAATGATGCGAATAACTTAATTGCCAACGAAGCGAAGTCGATTGTGCAAGCGCATTTAGATCGTTTAGGTGAGCCAAAGGACAATAGTTTAAGTCCTGAGCTGAAACAGCAGAAATTTGAGCAAATCAAAGCAGAATTACAAAAGCGTAATGCTGTATTGGTTGCACATTATTATTGTGATCCTGAAGTGCAAGAGCTTGCTGAGGCGACTGGTGGCTGTGTTTCGGATTCATTAGAAATGGCACGTTTTGGGCGTGATCATGAGGCGTCGACACTGGTTGTTGCAGGTGTGAAATTTATGGGAGAAACATCGAAAATTCTTTCTCCTGAAAAAACAGTACTGATGCCAACTTTAGAAGCGACTTGCTCACTTGATCTTGGTTGCCCTGTAGATGAGTTTACAGCGTTCTGTGATGCACACCCTGATTATACAGTGGTGGTCTATGCCAATACGTCTGCTGCTGTTAAAGCACGAGCGGATTGGGTAGTCACATCAAGCTGTGCAGTTGAAATTGTTGAGCATCTGGATAGTTTGGGTGAAAAGATTATTTGGGCACCAGATCAACATCTTGGACGTTATATTCAAAAGAAAACTGGCGCAGATATGTTGCTTTGGGATGGTTCATGTATCGTACATGAAGAGTTCCGTGCACGTGGTATTGAAAATATGCGTGCGTTATATCCAAATGCAGCAGTGTTGGTTCATCCAGAGTCGCCAGAGTCTGTGATTGATATTGCAGATGCAGTAGGGAGTACTTCACAGCTGATTAAAGCTGCACAAACACTTCCTCACGATACCTTAATCGTCGCGACAGATCGTGGTATTTTCTACAAGATGCAACAAGCTGTGCCGAATAAAACCTTAATTGAGGCGCCAACAGCTGGGGAAGGTGCAACATGCCGTTCTTGCGCACACTGTCCATGGATGGCGATGAATGAGCTAGATGGAATTTTGGACGTTTTGCAAAAGGGTGATCAAGAAATATTCGTAGATCCTGCATTGGCAGTACGTGCTAAATTGCCTTTAGACCGCATGTTGAACTTCAGTGCACAATTAAAACGATAAAATTGTATAAAAAACATCTGAAATGCTTGATAAATATACATTTGACGTGTTTTTTTAACTTTTTTTCAATATAGGTGTTGACGTCTAAGGGCGTCACGCCTAGAATGCACACCGTACCGAACGACAAGTTCGATACAAAAGCTGAGATGAACGGAGCATAGCACAGCCTGGTAGTGCACCTGGTTTGGGACCAGGGGGTCGTAGGTTCGAATCCTACTGCTCCGACCAATTCTTCAAGGCAAGGTAATTTATGATATTTATATCATTGTTCTGCGCCTGTAGCTCAGTTGGATAGAGCATCCGCCTTCTAAGCGGATGGTCACAGGTTCGAATCCTGTCAGGCGCACCAAAGCTTGATATTATAGATCCTGAAAACTTAATGTGACGGTGGATGTAGCTCAGTTGGTAGAGCCCCGGATTGTGATTCCGGTTGTCGTGGGTTCGAGCCCCATCATTCACCCCAATTAATTAAGTTGTTTGTGAGACGGAGCATAGCACAGCCTGGTAGTGCACCTGGTTTGGGACCAGGGGGTCGTAGGTTCGAATCCTACTGCTCCGACCATTTAAGCTAACCCATGATGAAAAGCTTAAATAATAAATTATCCGCTTAAATGCGGTTTTTTTATGTCTGAAATTTGCGACTATAAAACTATAATTCAAAAAACTTTAGAATATAAAAAACCTCCGAAGAGGTCTTTTCAATGGAAATGATTTATTGGTTAAGGAACAATGATCACAGCTACACGTCTATTTTCTGCTTTATGTTCTTCTGTATCATTCGGTTTGATGGGTTGTTCAGCACCTTTACCTACGACTTGAATATTTTGTGGCTTAAATTTTTGCTCCATAAAAATATTAGAAACATTTTGTGCACGAACTTCAGACAATTTTAAATTATATTCAGCAGCACCGACATTATCGGTATGACCAACCACTTTAAGCTTATTGAGATTGTACTTGTTCAATTGATTGGCTAAGCGAATGATTTCAGTTTGATGTTCAGGTTTAATATCGGATTCATTAAAACCAAATAATAAACGCTCTGGTAATCCTAAACTCCAACCATCTTCAGTCAGTACAAAGCCTTCTTTTTTCATAGCTTTGGCTTGTTTATAACTCAGTCCACCCAAATTCATACATCCAGTAAGTGCTAGGCAGAGTACCGCAAGTATAGAGAGTTGCACATTTTTAAACGTCATAAGAACCCCGAATATTGAGAATGGTAAATAAAAAATTAAGAATGGTAAATAAACCAGTGGTGTTGCAAAGATTTTGCTTTATACATTGCTTGATCTGCTTGAGAAATTAGATCCTCAGGACTCGAAGCTTGAGTTGAAATAGCAATCCCTAAACTAAAACTAAATGCAATTGCTTGCCCTTTATAGATCAAAGGCTCTTCACAACATTTAATTAGGTTTTCTGCAATAGAAATTAAGTGTTCGACCTTAGAAATTGAGCGCAAAATAATGGCGAATTCATCGCCTGCAAGCCGTGCAACAAAATCATTCTGACGAATATGGCGCTTAAGACGGTTAGACATTTCCTTTAACACTTCATCACCGACTAAATGTCCATATTGGTCATTGATCGCTTTAAAATTATTGTTATCGATAAAGACTAAGGCGAGATTCTGACGCTGATTTGGATCTTCAAATAAATTACATAATACTTGATAAAAATAACTACGGTTGGGTAGTTGGGTTAAATGGTCATGCTGTACTTGATGGGAGAGCGCATTATTCTCATTTTGTAAGTGTGTATGCCACGTTTGGATTTCATCTAATAGTTGATTGAATGTTCCATTGAGTTCTTGGAATTCTTTAATATCACTTTGAGGGAAACGTAAATTATAGGCTTTTTGTTGTTTTAAAAGCTGTGCAATCTGAATTAAGGGTGAAAAAGATTCCATAATATGGCGATAGGTCAAATTGACCGACCACCAGACTGCAAAAATCATAAACAACATCCCAAATGCTAAGCCAATAAAAATTTTGATAATAAACATCAAAATCTCATTAGAGCTTCCATAAAGAATAACTTGACCAACCAATTGTCCTTGGTGTTGGACTTTTAACTTGATCGGTTCTTTTAAAAAAAATTGATCGAAAATCTTTTGAATATAAGAATAATGCTCGGCATTTTTTAAACTTTCAGCAACTTTATTGCCTTTCATGTCATACACTTCAATCAAACGAACTGAATGTTGAAAGGTGTATTCATTAATAATTTGTGAAATTGTGATTTTATCTGAAAAGACTAGTGCAGGTTGCACACGTTCAGAAACAGTACGGCTGATCAATAGTAGATTCTGCTTTGCATAAGATTCAACGGTAAATACTGAAATAGTGACAAACGTTGAAGTGCATATAAATAAGGTAATCGCAAAGATCGTAAATTGGGACTTGCGAAATAAAGTTTGTAATGAGGTTGATTTAAATAAATTCAGAATCATGTTGTTATCCTGAATTCTTTGCGAGCAATAAAACTCGTGGATCAATATGTACTTTAGATTGAGCCAAGCTATCTAAATTCACTTTAAAAATAGTATTCCCTGCTTTATTGGTAGAAAGACAGAAAACACTCCCTATTTCACATTCGAGATTACTAGAGCTGAATGATAAAATTAATGGGTTGAGGGACTTATTTATTAGTAATTGTTCAGTTTGTGCAGAGGTATTGGAAAAAAATACAGCATCACAATGTTGATTTTTCAATTCGGAAGAATGTATTGCACTGACATTAAACAGGGATTTATTGGGTTTTATATAGTTGGAAAATTGGTTGGCATAAGTAGGGTTGTCAACAACACATAATTCAGGGTTTGGATTCTTTAATTTTGCATAACTTAAAATAGAAAGCGTCATGGTAAAAATATTATGTGACGAATCAGCCAAGGAGTAGTTGCTACAAAAGAGCAAAACCCCTAAACAGAAAGCTTTTCTATTTATTAAATGGACCATATTCGAATTAATTTATTGGACATTAACTTACATGGAGTAGTTTAAAGAAAAAATACAAATATAAATAGCTTAAAATTTGAATAATTATGCTCTAAATCACGTTAAATTGATTAAATAAAATACAGTTAATAAATAAAATTAAAAATAAATTCCAAAAGGGGTTGTGTTGGATGT